>JABFVJ010000173.1 GCA_013362835.1 Nonomuraea sp.
AGCGATCCCTACGACACCACCCGCCCGGTCCCCCGCCCCCGCCACGCCGCCCCGCCTCCCCATGCCACGTCCCCGGACCTGCCCGGAGCGGAACCCCACCCCCGTGGTGCGGCTCCGGCGTCCTGGAACGGGGCTGTGGCGCCTCGGGACACCAGCGCGCCGCGCGGTCCCGCCCCCATGAACGGCCGGCCGGCCGCGGATCCCGCTCACAGCCCGCGGCCGGCCGCCGACCGCCTCGTAGCCGGCCGGCCACAACCCCCGAGGACCGGCCGGGGTGGGATCTACCGGCAGGAGGCGTTGCGGCATCGGGCGATGTCGCGGGTGGTGCGGATGCCGCTGGTGATCAGCACGCCGTCGTTCCTGGTGTTGTGGGTGCTGGTGGCGGCCATCCTGGTGACCGGCACCCTGCTCACCATGGTCGCGGTCAAGGCGGCGTCGTGATGTTCCGGCGACTTCCCGTACTGCTCCAGAACACCGACACCGAGTGCGGCGCCGCCTGCCTCGCCATGGTCCTGTGCCACCACGGCCAGCGCACCACCCTCCACCAGGTCGCAGAACGGCTCCAGGTCGGCAGGGACGGCCTGAGCGCCAAGGCCATCGTGGACGGCGCCCGCGACCACGGGCTCAAGGCGCGCGCCTTCTCCCTGGCCCCCGAGGACCTGGCCCGCGTGCCGCTGCCCGCCGTGGCGCACTGGGAGTTCAACCACTTCGTGGTGGTCGAACGCTGGTCGCCCGACCGCGTGGACCTCGTCGACCCGGGGCACGGCCGCCGCAGGCTGACCGCGGAGGAGTTCAGCGCCGGGTTCACCGGCGTGCTGCTGGTCTTCGAGCCGGGCGAGGGCTTCCACCGGGGCGCGACCTCGATGGCCGGGGCGTGGCGCAGGGAGTTCATCCGCACGCTGTTCAAGCGGCGCAGGGGCCTGCTCGCGCAGCTCATCGCGGCCTCGTTGCTGCTGCAACTGCTCGGGCTCGTCCTGCCGCTGTTCTCGCAGTTCCTGCTGGACACCATCGTGCCGTCGCGGGCCGTCGAGGTGCTGTCCCTGCTGGGCGTCTCCATCCTGCTCGCGGGGGCGGCCCAGCTCGTGATCGGCTACCTGCGCGCCGCCCTGCTCGTCGCCGTACGGGCCCGCGCCGACCAGGAGCTCACCGAGAGCCTGGTGAGCCATCTGGTGGCGCTGCCGTACCGGTATTTCCAGCAGCGCGGCAAGGGCGACCTGGTGACCAGGGCGGGCAGCGTCTCGACGCTCGGCGACATCCTCACCGGACAGGTCGTCGCGGCGCTGCTGGACGGGCCGCTGGCCATCGGCTACCTGGCGCTGGTCTACGTCTGGGACCCGCTCTTCGGGCTGGCGCTGACCGGCGTGGCCGCGGTGCAGACGATCCTGCTGCTGACCACGACGAACCGCATCGCCACGCTCACCCAGCAGGAGCTCACGGCGCTGTCGGCGTCCCAGAGCAGCCTCATCCAGACGATCACCGGGATCGAGACGCTGAAGGCGTCGGGGGCCGAGAAACGGGCCGTCGAGCAGTGGTCGTCGCACTTCACGAAGCAGCTCAACGCGGACGTACGGACCGGGCTGACCCGAGGGTTGCTGGAGTCGGCGCTGTCGGCGATCCGGGTGATGGCGCCGCTCGGGCTGCTGTGGCTGGGCGCCTGGCGGGTGCTGGACGGGCAGCTCACGGTGGGCGCGCTGGTCGCGCTGAACGCCATCGCGCTCGGCGCGCTGACCCCGCTCGGCTCGCTGATGACGGGCCTGCAGAGCCTGCAGCAGGCGGGCGCGCACTTCGACCGGCTGTCGGACATCCTGGCCTCCGAGCCGGAGCCGAGCAACGGCATCGAGGTGCTGCGGCTGCGCGGCGCGGTCGAGCTGCGCGGGGTGAGCTTCCGCCACGACCCGCGCGCCCCCTGGACGGTACGGGACGTGTCGGTCGCCATCCGCCCCGGCCAGAAGGTCGCGCTGGTGGGCGCGTCGGGCTCGGGCAAGAGCACGCTGGCCAGGCTGCTGCTCGCGCTGCACTCGCCGTCGCTCGGCGAGATCCGCTACGACGGCGTCCCGGCGGCCGAGCTGAACCTGCGCACGCTGCGGCGCCAGTTCGGCGTGGTGACCCAGGACCCGTCGCTGTTCAGCGGCTCGATCAGGGAGAACATCGCGCTGAACGACCCGGCGGCCCCCCTGGACCGGGTGGTCGCGGCGGCCCGGCTGGCCGCGCTGCACGACGAGATCATGGACATGCCCATGGGGTACGAGACGATGCTCACCGACGGCGGCGGCCTGTCCGGCGGGCAGCGGCAGCGGCTGGCCCTGGCCCGCGCCGTCCTGTCGCGCCCCAAGGTGCTGCTGCTCGACGAGGCCACCAGCAACCTGGACAGCGCCACCGAGTCGGCCATCGAGGCGAACCTGAGCCGGCTCGTCCAGACCAGGATCGTGATCGCCCACCGGCTGAGCACGGTCAGGGACGCCGACCTGATCCTGGTGATCGACTCGGGCCGGATCGTGCAGCGCGGCACCCACGACGAGCTGATGGCCATGGGCGGCAAGTACGCCGAGCTGATCGCCGCCCAGACCGTGCCCTCATGAGGTGGACACCGTCACCGTCACCGAGCCGCCCTCCTGGTCGGACAGCCGGCCGAACGTGAGGGTCAGCCGTGCACCCGTCTTCGAGCCGGTCAGGAGCGGGTGGCCGCGCAGGACCCGGGCGACCGGCCGGTCCCAGGTGACGGTCAGCTCGTCGAGGTCGAGGCGAGGGTCGGAGACGGTCACGGTGGCCGTGCCCGCGCTCTCCCTGACCAGTACGGCGCAGGGCGCGGAGGCGGTGAGCGGGCCGGCGGACCCGTCGTTCCAGAAGGCGGCCGCGGTGATCCCGAGCGCCGGCACCTGGACGCCCTGCTGCCTGGACGTGTTGGCGAGCACCCGCGCCCAGCCCCGGTCGGCCGCCCTGGCCCGGGTGAGCTCCCTGCTCGCGCCCGGCAGGAGCAGGTAGGCGTAGTCCGCCTGGTCGGGGTCGACGCCGTGGTCGAGCCAGAGCGTGACGTAGTCGCGGTCACCACGCCGTTCCCGCAGCGTACGCAGGCCCGACACGATGTAGCCGGCGTGCCCGTCGAGATGTGCCCAGCCGGCGCGGTCGTCCACGGTCAGGGAGGCGGCGGTCCTGCGGTTGTCCACGATCGTCTCGACCGGTACGCCATCCGCGCCGGAGATGCCCGCCCCCAGGCAGACCACCGCGTCGTCGAGGAAGACCCACGACTTGAACGCCTCCATCGTGCTGTCGAGGCCGTTCAGGTGCTGGCCGACGACGGCGTACGTGCCGTCGCTCGCACCGCCGACCCAGCGGCCGGGCGGGCAGGTGTCGCCCCAGGCCGGGCCCGCCCCGTCGGGCAGCCGCCGGGTCGAGACCGTCGTGCCGGGCAGCCGGTAGGGGTCGGCGGTGGTCCAGAAGGAGTCGGAGTACTGGTCGCCGTGGCCGTCGGCCCACCAGTAGAGCAGGCCGGAGCCGGTGTGCCAGCCCCGGAGGTTCTCGCCGTTGCCGTGCTCGTAGTGGCCGATCCGGTCCGAGGCCATGCTGAGCGCGGCGCACCAGCCGGGCCTGCGGTGCACGGCGCGGGCGCTCATCGGGAACAGCCGGTGCCCCACCGGCTCCGGCGCGGCCGGTACGGAGTCGTCACCGAGAACGGCGGCCAGCCGCGCGTGGAACGCGGGACCGGCCTCCTCCAGCATGGGCCGGCACGTCTCCCGCACCGCCCACCCCTTGACCATGGCCTGCCAGCGGGCCCGCAGCCCGGCCGGGGCCACCTCGCCGAGCAGCAGGATCGCGTCGGCCAGCTCGCGCCCCCTGTCGTGATCGCCGAACGGCTTCCTGCCGACTCCCCTGCCGCGCACGAGATCCATGCAGAACCCGTCGTGGACGAACGGCGCGTACGACCGCTCGACCATCGCGAACACCGTGTCGTCCACGACCTCCCACGGCGTGCCGCGCAACACCGCGAACAACGTCGCGAGCCCGCCGAGCAGCGTCACCCCGTACGCCCCCTGGTACGGCACGGTCGTGTGCTGGACGAACGAGCCGTCGCGGTAGAACCCGTCGCCCTCGGAGACCACGCGGAACACCGGGGAGAGCGCGGAGACCGCCAGCGCGGCCTTGCCGTGGTCGGCCCTGAGCATCGCGCGCAGCAGCATGACCAGGCACAGGTCCACCCGGTTGGCCGCGGTGCTGGTGCCGCTGTAGTCGCGCAGGCGGCTTTCCGGGACGAAGTGGTCGACCGCATCCCGTAACGCCGCGCCGCGCGGCTCGCCGAGGTGCGGGCCGATCAGCACGGCCGCGTCGAGCAGCGCCTTCGGGACGCCGATCTCCCAGTGCCACCAGTTGCCGACGGGGTCGGCGCCGTCGGCGTAGACGTGCCGCCGGTAGTGGTCGATCCCGTCGGCGACGGCTGTGGCGAGGCCCGGGTCGCCGGTCACGCCGGTCCCCGGCAGCGCGTACGCGCGTGCCATGGCGAGCAGCCGGCGGGGTGTGGCGGCGTACGAGGGGAACGGCTGGTCGGACCAGAGCGACGTACGGGCCGGGGCCATGGTCTCCCGGTAGCGCTCCGCCTGCCGCCCCGCCGCCGCCACCCGCGCCCGGTACGCCTCCCCGACTCCCTCCGGCCCGGCCGTCACCTCCCGCCACCTGCGGCGTACGGCGACGAACGACGTGTCAGGCGTGTACGCGGGATCGGCCCCGGCGAGCGCCCCCAGCGCCCCGGCCACGACGACCCCGCCGGCCCGGAGTAACGATCGCCTGGACGGCACCCCTCGATTATCGCCCGCCACCCCTCCACCGGCCCCTCGCCCGTCAGACCGTCACCGGAGCCTTCCCGCCATTCACCCGTCAGACCCTCAGCAGGGCCTTCCCCCGTCAGACCTTCAGCAGCGTTTTGCCCGCCACCGTGCGGGCCTCGATGGCGGCGTGGGCGTCGGCGGCGCGCTCCAGCGGGAACGTGCGGCCCACCACCGTCCTGAGCCGCCCGGCCGCCGCCTCGGCGAGCGCCCGCGCGGTCCGCTCCTTCGCGCCCGCCGGATCCCCCAGCCCCATCAACTGCTCCAACCCGATCACCGTCACACCCCGGCGCGCGGCCTCCTCCGGTTCGACGGTCGTGGTGCTCCCGCTGGACGCGCCGTGCACCGAGAACCGCCCGCCACGCGCCGTCACCTCGAACGCCTCACGGCCGAGCCGCCCGCCGACGCCGTCGAAGACCACGTCGGGCCCCCGCCCGCCGGTCGCGTCGAGGACGAGCCGCGTCCAGTCCTGGCGCGAGTAGTCGACGGTGACCTCCGCGCCGAGCTCCCCGGCCAGCGCCAGCTTGGGCGGGCTGCTCGCCGCCCCGATGACGTGGGCGCCGGCCCCGTGCGCGAGCTGCACCAGCAGGCTGCCGAGCCCGCCCGCGGCCGCCTCGACGAGCACGTGATCCCCCGGCTTGACGCCGGCGTTCTCGAACAGGCCCACGGCCGTGCTGCCGTCGTTGAGCAGCGCCGTGGCCTCGGCCGTCCCGAGGCCGTCGGGCACCGCCGTCAGGTCGGCGGCATCGGCCACCACCAGCTCGGCGTTCCCGCCGCCATAACCGGCCGTACGGGTCACGACCCGCCGCCCGACCAGGGCCGCGTCGACGCCCTCGCCGACGGAGACGACGTGCCCGCCGACGCCCCCGCCCGGCACGTACGGAAGCTCAGGCAGCGGCGGGCCGGGCGTGATCCCCCGCCTGAGCTGCGTCTCGATGAAATTGATCTCGGCGAACTCCACCGCCACCACAACCTGCCCCGGCCCGGCCACCGGATCCGGCACGGTCCCCGCCACCAGCACCTCGGGCCCGCCGAACCTCGTCACCTGTACGACTCGCATGACAACTCCCTCTGCTCCGAAGGCCTCCAGCCTGATACCTCAACTCGGCTTGAGGTCAAATCGACAGCCGGGCGCCCGATCGTTTGAGCGTCCTGATGATCGGCGCGGTCTCGATGTGCCGGATCGCGGGCAGCGCCCCCAGGCCGTCGGTGAGGAAGCGGTAGAAGTCGGCGTCGTCGCGGCAGACCACGCTGGCCGCGAGGTTGGTCGGGCCCGTGGTCGCCCCGGCGAAGGCGATCTCCGGATGCTCGGCCAGCGCCCGCCCGGTCGCGTCGAGCTCGGCGGGCGGCACGGACATCCACAGCTGCGCCTCCACCTGGTAGCCGAGCAGCCGGGGCGCGACGTCCATGTCGAAGAAGAGCGCGCCCGCCGCGCAGAGCTGGTCCATCCGCCGCCTGACCGTGGACTCCGACCAGCCGGTCGCCGCCGCCAGGTCGGAGTAGCCGGCCCGCCCGTCCAGGGACAGCTCCGCCACGAGCGTGTCGTCGCCGGGGCCGAGCTCGACGGCCTCGCGAGAGCTCTGGACGCGCCCGGCGTCCAGGTGGGCCACCTGGTCGGGCGAGAGCGCGGTGAGACCGGCCCAGCCGATCCGGCCGCCGACGAACATGTGCAGGGTCCGGTGGGCCGAGACCGCGAGCACCCTGTTGGTCCGCGCCAGCTTGGCCGGCAGCAGCGGCTCGCGGTCCGAGGCGGTGCGCTGGATGGCGCCGCAGGAGATCTCGGTGCCGCCCGACAGCAGGTGCACGAAGAACGTGTCGGGACGTCGTCCCAGCGCCTCGCCGATCGAGGCCCCGGCGTCGGGCGTGCAGCGCAGCCGGATCGCCCACGACTGGTAGCCGAGCCGGTGCCGGTCGACGACGCCGACCACCCGGACCAGGCCGGTGGCGCGCAGCCGCCGGTAGCGGCGGGCCACCCGCTGGTCGGACACCCCGAGCACCTCGGCGATCCGGCTGAACGAGGCCCGCCCGTCCACCTGCAACGCGTGCAGCAGCCCGCGATCGAGCTCGTCGAGCGTGACGTTTTCCATCATCACAGCCTAGGTCGACGCGGAAAAGCCGCGGAACCGGCTCACGGGCTAGGAAAATGCCCCATCGGGGCCCGATCGTTGCCGCCATGACCACCACACTCACCCGTACGAGCCTGCAACCTCTGGTGGCGGCCTGCCTCGGCGCGTTCATGCTGCTCGTGGACGTGACCATCGTCATGGTCGCCCTCCCCGACATCACCGCCGACCTGCGGATGTCGTTCACCGGCGGTCAGTGGCTGCTGGACGGCTACGCCCTGGCCCTGGCCGCGCTGCTGCTCGCCGCCGGCTCGGTCGCCGACCACGCCGGGCGGCGCAAGGTGTACGTGATCGCGCTCGGCGTGTTCGCGCTCGCCTCGCTCGCCTGCGGGCTCGCGCCCACCGGCGGCCTGCTGCTGGCGGCCCGCGTGCTCCAGGGCGTGGGCGGGGCCGCCATGATGGCCACCACACTGGCCCTGATCAGCGCCACGTACCACGGCCGGGAGCGCGGCATCGCGTTCGGCGTGTGGGGCGGCGTCAACGGCGCGGCCGCGGCGCTCGCCCCCGTGCTCGGCGGCCTGCTCACCGAGCACCTGCACTGGCGGGCCATCTTCCTGGTGAACCTGCCCATCAGCCTGGCCGCCGCCTGGCTGACCCTGCGCAGCGTCAAGGAGTCCCGCCTGCCCGGCGGCACCCGGCTCGACCTGGCCGGGATGGGCACGTTCACGCTGGCGGCGGCGGCGCTCACGTACGGGCTCGTCGAGGTCGGCCCGCACGGCTGGACGTCCGCGCGGGCGCTGGTGCCGCTGGCCGTGGCCGTCGTCGCGTTCGCGGCCTTCGTCGTCGTCGAGTGGCGTGGCGCGAATCCCCTGCTGGACCTGCGCCTGTTCGCCAACGCGTCGTTCAGCGGGATCATGACGGGGGCCGGGCTGCTCAATCCCGCCGCCTTCTCCTGCCTGGCCTTCACCTCGCTCTGGCTGCAGCAGGAGGGCGGACTCGGTCTCGGTCCCGTTCAGGCCGGGCTGGCGCTGATGCCGATGGCGGGCACCTCGCTGGTCGTCTCGGTCGCCGCCGCCCGCCTGTTCCCCCGGCTGTCCGCGCGGGCCGCGGTCGGCGGCGGGCTGCTGCTGATCGCCGCGGGCGCGCTGCTGCAGGGCATGCTCGACGGTCACTCCACCTGGACCGACCTCGCGCCCGGCCTGGTCGTGACCGGGATCGGCGTCGGCCTCGCCATCCCCTCGCTCAGCTCGGCCGCGATGACCCACGTCCCGCCGCACCGCGCCGGGATGGCCGCGGGCGCGGTCAACACGGTCAGGCAGCTCGGCTACGCCCTCGGCATCGCCGTGTTCGGCATCCTGTTCCAGGACGGCATGACCGGGCCGGGCGCGTTCCCCTCGGCCCTGAACGGGGTCTACCTGGGCGCCGCCGTCACGGGCCTGTTCGCGGGCCTGCTGGTGCTGGTCGCCACCAGGACCGCGAGGCCGGCGTAGGTCAGTGGACGCGGGTCCGGAGCAGCGTGTCCAGCATGGCGTGCACCTGCGGGG
>JABFVJ010000489.1 GCA_013362835.1 Nonomuraea sp.
GCCGCCACCTCGGCCGCCCGCGACGGCTTGGCGCGCTGCTCGCGCACCCCGGCGTCATGGGCGTAGAAGTAGCGCAGGTAGTAGGACGGGATGACGCCGAGCCGCCGGACCAGCTCCGATCGCAGCCCCAGGCTGTCGGCGATCTCCTGGCCGGCCCGTTCGATGATCTCCGGCAGCACGTCCTCGCCGTCGAGGTACACGGCCCGCTCCCAGCTCAGGTGGTTCAGGCCGACATGCCCGAGCGTGACCCGGGAGGGGTCGACGCCGAGCACCGCGGCGAACCGCCGCTGGAACCCGATCGCCACGTTGCACAGCCCGATCGCCCGGTGGCCGGCGTCCAGGAGGGCCCTGGTGACGATGCCGACCGGGTTGGTGAAGTCGACGATCCAGGCGTCCGGGGCCTCCCGGCGTACGGTCTCGGCCAGTTCCAGCACGACCGGCACCGTGCGCAGCGCCTTGGCGAGGCCGCCCGCGCCGGTCGTCTCCTGCCCCACGCACCCGCATCGCAGCGGGAGCGTCTCGTCCACGTTCCTGGCCGCCTGCCCGCCCACCCTGAGCTGGAACAGCACGACCTGCGCCCCCGCCACCCCCTCGTCCACCGAGGAGGTCGCCAGCACGCGTCCCGGATGCCCGGCGTGGGCCAGCATCCGCCGCGACATGCCCGACACCAGCTCAAGACGGGACGGATCCGGATCCACCAGGGCGATCTCCGTCACCGGCAGCTCGTCGCGGAGCCTCGCGAACCCGTCGATCAGCTCCGGCGTGTACGTCGAGCCGCCCCCGATCACGGCGAGTTTCAACCCTTCACTCCTGTCAAGGTCACGCCCTCGATGAAGACTCTCTGGGCGAAGAAGAACACGATGATCACCGGGGCCGTCACCAGCAGGGTGGCGGCCATGGTGAGATTCCACTGGACGCTGTGGAACGCCTTGAACGTGGCCAGGCCGAGCGAGAGCGTCCAGCCCTCCTGCTCGACGCCCGCGTACAGCAGCGGGCCGTAGTAATCGTTCCAGCAGTAGAAGAACTGGAACAGGGCGACGGCGGCGACGGCCGGGCGGGCCATCGGCAGGATCACCCGGACCAGCGTCCTGAAGTCGGAGCACCCGTCCACCTTCGCCGCGTCGATGTACTCGCGCGGGATCGTGACCAGGAACTGGCGCAGCAGGAAGATCGAGAACGCGTCGCCGAACACCATCGGCAGGATCAGCGGCCACAGGCTGTCGGTCAGCCCCAGCCGCGCCCACACCAGGTAGATCGGCACCGCGATGACCTGCGGCGGCAGCATCATCGCGGTGATCACCAGCAGGAACGCCGCCCGCCGCCCCCGGAAGCGGAACCTGGCCAGGGCGTACGCCACCGGGATCGAGGACGCCAGCGTGAACACCGTGCCGAGGCCCGCGTACAGCAGCGTGTTGATCCCCCACCGCAGCAGCTTCGACTTCTCGAACACGACGACGAAGTTGTCGAAGTTCCAGGTACGCGGCCACAGGTCGCCGGTCAGCGCCTGCTCGTCGGTCATCAGCGCGGTCAGCGTGAGGAACACCACGGGCGCCAGGAACATCAGGGCCAGCACGATCGCCACCGCGTGCGTGGCGATCCACACCAGCGTGCGCCGCCGGCGCGCCCTGGCCCCCTGCCGCCGCGCCGGGGCCGCAGTCGGGGCCGGGGCGGTCATGGTCGCGCTCATACGGCCTCCTCGGCCCGGCGGAACTGCCGCAGCAGGATCAACGTGAAGATCATCGAAGCGGCGAACAGGAGCAGCGCGAGCACGCACGCGTACCCCATCGTCCAGTCGCGGAACCCGGACTGGAAGAGCCACTGCGGCAGCGTGAGCAGCGACTCGTCGGGGTAGCCGGGGGTGAAGGAGGTGCCGGGGGAGTCGGTCGAGCCCGAGGCGACGCGGGAGGCGATCATCGCCTGGGTGAAGTACTGCAGGGCGTAGATGACGTTGGTCACCAGGGCGAACATGAGCACCGGCGCGATCGTCGGCAGCGTCACGCTGCGGAACTGCCGCCAGGCGCCGGCGCCGTCGATGGCGGCGGCCTCGTACAGGTGCCTGGGGACGTCCAGCAGCGCCGCCATGAAGATCACGGCGAGCTGGCCGCAGCTCCACAGCGACAGCAGCGTCAGGCTCGGCTTGGACCAGGCCGGGTCGCCGAACCAGTCGGGCCCGGCGATCCCGAACAGCGCCAGGAACTTGTTCCACGGCCCGGTGGCCGGGTTCATCAGGAAGACGAACGTGATCGTGCCGGCCGCCAGCGGCACCAGCGACGGCAGGTAGAAGATCGTCCTGAGGATCCCGGCCCCGGCCTTGAGCCTGACCACGAGCTGCGCCAGGGCCAGCGAGAACAGCACGGTGGCCGGCACCATGATCGCCACCAGCCAGAGCGTGTTCTTCGCCGACGTCGCGACCCTGGGGTCGTGCAGCAGGTACGCGTAGTTGTCCAGGCCGATGAACTCCGGCGTGCTGGTCATGTCGTAGCGGTAGAAGGAGAAGTACACCGTGGACAGCAGCGGGTAGACGAAGAAGATCGACACTCCGGCGATCCACGGCGACAGCCACAGCAGGGCGCGCGGGCCCTCGCCGCGCCGCCACCGGGGCGGCGCAAGGGGCGAAGCCATCGACGATCAGCCCCCGGACAGCTTCAGCTTGTCGTCGATCTGCTTGTCGACGCCCTTGAGCCCGGCGTCCAGGTCGGTGACCGAGCCCTTCTCCCACTTGGTGACGAACGTCGACAGGGCCTCCTGGTTGAAGACGCTGTTGACGCTGGGCGGCAGCGTCGAGGTCTTCGGATGGGCGAAGATCTCCAGGAACGTGCCGAACTGGGCGTCCTTGGTCAGGTCGGGCGATTCCATCGCGGCCTTGGTCGTGGGCACGTTGCGCAGCGCGTTCGACAGCGTCACCAGCGAGCTCGTGTCGGTCGTCAGGTACTTGACCAGCTCCCACGCCTGCTGCGGGTTCTTGGCGCCCTTGGGGACGCCGATCACGGTGCCGGCGGTGAAGCCGCTGCCGTACAGCTCGGGCCTGTCGTCGGCGACGGGCAGGGGAGCGGTGCCGTAGTCGAGGTCCCCGGCGTCATTGGCGATCATGGCGTTGCGCCACTCGCCGTCGAGGACCATGGCGACCTTGCCCTTGTAGAAGGGGTGGTCGGCGCTCCACTCGTCGCCGAGGCTCTTGCGGAACTTCTCCAGCTTGTCGTAGCCGTACCAGTCGACGAGGTCCTTCTGCCAGCGCAGCAGCGTCTTCCACGCCGGGTCGGTGCCGATCGCCGAGGTGCCGTCGGCGTTGTACCAGGTGGCGCCGACCATGGGGGCCAGGTGGCTGGGGCTGTTCTCGTAGTACTGGGCGCTGGGGACGAACCCGGCGACCTTGATGTCGCCGTTGGCGTCGCGCACGGTGAGCTTCTTGGCCAGGTCGGCCAGCTCGGTCAGCGTCTTCGGCGGCTGCTCGCCCTTCATCAGGGCCTTGTTGTAGTACAGGCCGTACGCGTCGGCCAGCAGCGGCAGCGTGCACTGCTTGCCGTCGAACCCGGTGTAGGTGCGCGCCACCGCCGGCAGCACCGACAGGTCGATCCCGTCCTGCTTGATCACCGGCGTCAGATCCTGGAACGATCCCGACCTGCACCATTGGGCGACGTTGTCGGTGGTGAACGAGGCCGCCACGTCCGGCGCGTTGCCGCCCCGGATGGCCTGGGTGATCTGGTCGTCCTGGACGCCCTTGGTGGCCTTGACGGTGATCTGCGGGAACTTGGCGTGGAATCCGGCGATGGCCTCCTCGAACGCCTTGACCTCGGCGTCGGTGGAGAAGCCGTGCCAGAGCTGGAGGGTGGCGGCCGGAAGGGCCTGCGAGGCCGAGCCTGAGGGTCTGGGCTGGGAGCCGAGCGAGGGCCCGGCCTCCCTGCCGGCGGTGCAGGCGGTCAGCGCGAGGACCGCGACGACCGCCAGGGGGACGAAGCGCACGGGGGGTGCCTCCTGCCACGGAGTGGGACGGTGGATGCGAGAAAGCGCGATGCGGTGGACCGCTAGCCGCGGCCCACGGTCGAGCTGAAGACCTCGTCGCGGACGGTGTCGAGGGCGAGGTCGAGCGCGCCGGCCAGCACCGGGTTGCCCTCCACGTTCGACAGCCGCACGACGGGGCGGGGGATGGTGAGCGCGTGCAGCTCGTGCTCGACGAGCTCGCGCAGGGGTTCGCCGCCGGACAGCACGACGCCGCCGGTCAGCACGATCAGGCCGGGGTCGATGACGGAGGTGATGGCGGCCAGGCCCACGGCCAGGCGGGCGGCGATGTCGCGCAGCCCGGCCTTGGCGTCGTCGGCCTTGTGCCCGGTGCCCTCGGCCGCGCGCACCGCCTTGGTGATCGCCTGACGGAAGTCGGTGCCGTGCACGCCGTACGAGCGCAGCAGCTTCAGCACGGCCGGGCCGCCGGTCAGCGCCTGGTAGCCGTGGTTGGCGTAGCGCCCGGACTCGCGGGCCGTCGGCGCGCCCGGCGTCGGCATGTAGCCGACCTCGCCCGCGCCGCCGGTCGCGCCCCTGTGCATGCGGCCGCCGAGCACGATGGCCGAGCCGATGCCCTCGTCGGCCCACAGCAGCACGAAGTCGGAGTGCCCGCGGGCGGCCCCGTGCGCCTGCTCGGCCAGGGCGACGAGGTTGACGTTGTTCTCCACGTCGACGGGCACGCCGAGACCGGCGCCGAGGGTGGGCACCAGGTCGTCGATCTGCCAGCCGGGCACGTCCTTGGCGGCGGCGTAGCCGAGCCGGCCGGTGGCCGGGTCGATCGCCGCCTGCACGCCGATCACGACCCTGCGCAGCTTGTCCGGGGGATTGGCCCCGGCCAGCGCCGCGCCCAGCCGGTCGACGAGCTCGCCGCCGGGCCGCCGGGGCGTCGGCAGCGTGTACGACCCCACGATCGTCCCGGTGATGTCGGCCACCTTGGCCTCGATACGGTCAGGGGTGACGTCGAGGGCGCCCACGTAGGCCGCGGCCGGGTTGATCCGGTAGACCTCCGCGGTACGCCCCGGCAGGCCCTCCCTGATGCCGTCGAGGACCACCAGCCCCGCCTCCTGCAGCCGGGACAGGAGCTGAGATGCTGTGGGCTTGGACAGACCGGTCAGGGCGCCCAGCTCCGGGCGGGTCAGCGACCCGCGTTCGAGCAGAGCCTGCAGGGCCGCGCGGTCGTTGATCGCGCGCAGCAGGCTGGGGGTCCCCGGGACCGGACCGCTCATCGGCGGAACTCCTTCGACGAAGTTAGGAAACTTTCCTAACTCGAAACATAGGCAGTTCCCCGAAGGCGGTCAAGAGGGCGAAACCAAGACGTGACCCGGAGAGGGGAAGGGAGAATGAGAGTGCCTCGACAGGCATGCTAATGTCGTCGTTTGTCGCAACAACAAGCAGAATGGCCCGGAGTGTCCCATTAACCACAATAATGGTCAGGCGGCAACTCGTCAAACCGAGCTCGCCAAGGAGCAGGAGTACGTCACCCGTCTCTACGACCGCCTCGACGTGCTGCGCGAGCGGACCCAGCGCCAGTTGAAGGAGGTGCTGGCCACAGGCGCCGTCGGCACGATGCAGAACAGGTCCGAGCGCGACACGTTCGCCGACATGTACGCCGGCCGCCTCGCCCGGCTCTGGGCCGTCGAACGCGGCCTGGTTTTCGGCCGGCTCGACCACGTCGACGAGGGCCGGCTCTACATCGGCAAGCTCGGCCTCACCGACGACGAGCAGCGCCGCCTGCTGATCGACTGGCGTGCCCCCGTGGCGCAGCCGTTCTACCGCGCGACCCCCGCCGCGCCCATGGGCGTGACCAGGCGCCGCCACCTGCAGACCAAGGCACGTGCCGTCATCGGCGTCGACGACGACCTGCTCGACCTCGACGCGCTCACCGACGACGACCGCGCCACCCTCAACGGCGAGGCCGCGCTGCTCGCCGCCCTCGACGAGCGCCGCACCGGCCGGATGCGCGACATCGTCGCGACCATCCAGTCCGAGCAGGACCGCGTCATCCGCGGCGACCTCAACGGCGTCCTGGTCGTCCAGGGCGGCCCCGGCACCGGCAAGACCGTCGTCGCCCTGCACCGCGCCGCCTACCTGCTCTACACCCACAGGGAGCGCCTGGAGCGCCGCGGCGTGCTCATCCTCGGCCCCAACCTCACCTTCCTGCGCTACATCGAGCAGGTCCTGCCCTCGCTCGGCGAGACCGACGTGCTGCTGTCGACCGTCGGCGAGCTCTACCCGGGCGTGACCGCCACGCTGCGCGACCGTCCCGAGGTGGCCGCGGTCAAGGGCGACCCGCGGATGGCCGAGGTGATCGCGCGGGCCGTACGCGACCGGCAGAAGGTGCCGCGCAAGCCCATCGAGCTCACCATGGGCCGGCTGACGCTCACCGTCGACCGTCCCATGCTGGACTCGGCCAGGAACAAGGCCGTCCGCTCGAACCGCCCGCACAACCAGGCCCGCGCCGTCTTCGTCAGGTCGCTGCTCAACGCCCTGGCCAGGCAGCAGGCCCGCAAGATCGGCAAGGGGCTCATCGACGACGACGAGCTCGCCGACCTGCGCGAGGAGCTGCGTACCGAGCCGGTGGTCAAGGCCGCGCTCAACCGGCTGTGGCCGTACCTGACGCCCCAGCGGCTGCTGCTCGGCCTGTACGGCTCGCCCGACCGCCTGGCCCAGGCCGCCCCCACGCTCACCCGCGAGGAACGCGAGCTGCTGCGGCGCGACACGGCCGAGTGGACCGACGCCGACGTGCCGCTCCTCGACGAGGCGGCCGACCTGCTCGGCGACATCGACGAGCAGGTGCTGCGCGCCTCGGCGATGCAGGCCGAGGAGGAGCTGGCCGCCGCCCGCCAGGCCGAGGAGCACCAGCGCGAGGCCGAGCTCTCCTACGCCCGCGAGGTCCTCGAACTGACCGGCCTGTCCGACGTCATGGAGGCCGAACGCCTGGCCGAACGCCAGCGCGGCGAGGGCCCCTACCTCACCACCGCCGAGCGCGCCGCCGCCGACCGCACCTGGGCCTACGGCCATGTGATCGTGGACGAGGCGCAGGAGCTGTCCCCGATGGCCTGGCGGGCCGTCATGCGGCGCTGCCCGACCCGTTCCATGACGATCGTCGGCGACATCGCCCAGACCGGCTCGGCCGCCGGGGCGCGCTCGTGGGGCCAGGTGCTCGACCCGTACGTGGCCGGACGCTGGCGTCAGGAGCGGCTGACCGTCAACTACCGCACGCCCGTCGAGCTCATGGAGGTGGCCGCACGGGTGCTGGCCACCATCGACCCCGCGCTGGAGGCGCCCACCTCCGTACGCGAGCTCGGCGTACGGCCGTGGGCGGCGCCCCTGACCGAGCTGCCCGAGCTGGCCAAGGCCGAGGTCGGCGAGGGCGGCAAGGTCGCCGTCGTCGTCCCCGACGCGCTGCTGTCCACGCTCGGGGCGCGCGTGGAGTCCGCGGTGGACGGCGCCGTCGTCATCTCGCCCGGCTCCGGCCGGGCCAAGGGGGCGGCCGCCCTCGACGCGCCCCTCGCCGTCATGGGCGTGGCCGACGCCAAGGGCCTGGAGTTCGACTCGGTGATCGTGGCCGAGCCCGACCTGATCGCCGCCCAGTCGCCGCGCGGGCCGAGCGACCTGTATGTTGCTCTCACCCGTGCCACGCAACGGCTGGGCGTCGTCCACGAAGGGCCGCTGTCGGCGGCCCTGGCGGGCTTGCCGAGCCGCTCGCCGACCTCCCCAAATGGGCTTTGACCCGCTTTACGACGGCAGGCCGAACATGCCCCACCTGCGGAAACTTGATGTTTCTGCTGATCGGGACACGGTTGACATCTGAGGTGGAGTCGGTAGTTTGCTGCGCAGTCCAGCACGGGACTTGGCCGGTTGGCCGTCTCTGACATCGCCGGATCCTGCGTCCGTGACGGAGCGTGGCTTCGTCCACACAGCCAGGTGCAGGGCCGTCGGTCCGTCGAGTCGGGGCACCCCAACCGGGCGGGGGGTTGGACCCGGGACGGGTCCGGGAGCCCAGTAGACAACGGAATTCCGCGCTCGCCGCCGACGAGACGGGTCCGGTCCGAAGGGTTTCCGGGCCCTCTTCCCGCTCCCGTGCGCAGGATCGCGGATTGCGCCGGGTGGTCCCGTCATTCTCGGGATCACCCTGCCACCGCCCCTCTGGCGTTCGCCGCCCGCTCCGGCTCGTGCGGCAAAGTCAAGGGCAAAGGGCCTTTGGTAACCGAGGTCATGGGCAAAGGGCCTTTGGTAACCCCCGCGGGTTACGGTCCGATATGCGTGCCTTACGGCCCGCTGGACTCACCGTAGATCGTCCGACTGGCGGCGGCGCGTGCGCCGCTGGCTTGAGCGCGGTCCCGGGGCGGTAGCGTTTTCGCAAGCAGGTGTGCGATTTCGGCGAGGAGACCCGGCGTGGTT
>JABFVJ010000412.1 GCA_013362835.1 Nonomuraea sp.
CTGGGCGACTTCTTCGTCGGCACCGGCCAGCTCAAGTCGCGCCCCGACCCCGCCACGTACTACACCGGCGACCTCTACACGAAGGCCTTCAGCAAGTGAACGTGTTGTTCCTGATGACCGACCAGCACCGCGTCGACACCCTGGGCTGCTACGGCAACCCGCACGTGGCCACCCCCAACCTGGACAGGCTGGCGGCCACGGGCACCCGGTTCGACCGGTTCTACACGCCGACGGCCATCTGCACGCCCGCCCGCGCGAGCCTGCTCACCGGGCAGGCTCCGTTCCGGCACCGGCTGCTGGCCAACTACGAGCGGAACGTCGGTTACCTGGAGGACCTGCGCGAGGACGCGTTCACCTTCCCCGCCGCGCTGGCCGAGCGCGGCTACCGGCTCGGGCTGGTCGGCAAGTGGCACGGCGGCACCCACCGCAACGCCGCCTCCTACGGCTTCGACGGCCCCGACCTGCCCGGCTGGCACAACCCCGTGGACCACCCCGACTACGTGGCCTACCTGAAGGAACGGGATCTGCCGCCGTACCGGATCTCCGAGCCGATCCGGGGGACCACGCCGAACGGGAACCCGGGCAACCTGCTCGCCGCGCGGCTGCACCAGCCGGTCGAGGCCACGTTCGAGCACTACCTGGCCGACCGGGCCATCGAGCTGCTCGACCGGTACGCGGCAGGCGAGGAGCCGTTCTTCCTGGCCACGCACTTCTTCGGGCCGCACCTGCCGTACCTGCTGCCGGACGAGTACTTCGACATGTACGACCCGGCCCTGGTCGAGCTGCCGCCGTCGATCGCCGAGACGTTCGAGGGCAAGCCGCCGGTGCAGCGCAACTACAGCGCGCACTGGACGTTCGACACGATCCCCATCGAGGTCACCCGCAAGCTGATCGCGGTCTACTGGGGCTACGTGACGCTGATCGACCGGCAGATCGGCCGCATCCTCGACCGCATGGACGAGCTGGGGCTGGCGGACCGGACCGCGGTCTTCTTCACCGCCGACCACGGCGAGTTCACCGGCGCCCACCGGCTGCACGACAAGGGCCCGGCGATGTACGAGGACATCTACCGCATCCCCGGCATCGTCCGCGTTCCGGGAGCGCGCCCGCAGGTCAGGGACGAGTTCGTGACGCTCACGGACTGCACGGCGACGATCCTGGACCTGGCCGGCTGCGACACCGCGCCGGCCGTGGACAGCCGCACCCTGCTCCCGCTCGTACGCGGCGAGCGCCCGGAGTGGCCGGCCGAGCTGCTGGCCGAGTTCCACGGCCACCACTTCCCCTACCCGCAGCGGATGATCCGCGACGACCGGTACAAGCTCGTCGTCAACCCGGAGTCGGTCAACGAGCTGTACGACCTGCACGCCGACCCGTACGAGCTGAGCAACCGCTACCCCCATCCCGAGCTGGCCGAGGTCCGCCGCCGCCTGATGCGCAGGCTGTACGACCTGCTCCGCGGGCGCGGCGACAACTTCTACCACTGGATGACCCCGATGTACGACATCGGCGCCTCCGACTACGACCCGACCCTGAGCTCCTTCGAGAAGGGCTGAGGGCCGGGCCGCCCGGCGTCCTCAGGCGAACCGTTCGATGGTGACGGGGATCAGGCCCTGGCCGCGGATGGCCTGCCGGTGGTGGTGGAGCAGCGCGCCGATGGCCGCGAGGGGGCCGGCGCTGAGGCGTACGGTGACGTCCAGGCACCAGGCGATGCCGGGGCCGATCCGGCGCAGCTCCCAGGTGAAGGTGTGCCCGCCGGCGGTCGCCGTGGCCGTGCCCGCGATCCTGGCCCGCGGGCTGGGTTCGGGGGGTTGCAGGCGCAGCACCGTGCGGACGTTCGCCAGGCCGCGTTCGCCGAGCTCGCCGGCGAACAGGATGCGGTAGCGGCGGGTCTGCGAGGGTCGTGTGCTGCCCAGGTGGAGCGGGGCGGCGGCGGGGAGCGGCTGGCGGTACTGGAAGAAGGCGCGCAGCTCGGTCTCCTCCGGCAGCGCGCCCCCGCCGAGCAGGGAGTAGGCGTCGCGGGCGTCGCGCCGGGTCACGGGGAGCACCCGTTCGCGCAGCGCGGGGTTCGCGCGGATGGCCCGGCTGGATCCGGGCGACTCGCGCCACTCGCCGCAGTCGTGGGTCCATTCCGCGCAGTCGATGCCCGCGGCGGTGTAGTCGTCGCAGAGCACGAACTCCTCGACCAGGATGCCCAGGGGAGGCGTTCCGCGCCCGCGGTCGTCGGGGGCGGCGTAGATCAGGTAGTAGTCCAGGGGTACGTCGGCGTCCATTGGCGACATGATCGCGGGACGCGCCCCCGTGGGCAAGGCGACATCCTGATGTTCTCGCAGGTCCTGCGGCTATCCGGTGGCGGGTTTGCCGAGGGCGCTGCCGGCGAGCCAGTCCTCCCACGACTTGGCCCAGGGGGTGGGCCCGTTGCCGAACCGCAGCTTCCTGGAGGTGCCCTTGACCTGGATGACGTCGCCGCGCTGGGTGAAGTCGTAGAACCAGCGGGCGTCGGCCGGGCTCGCGTTGACGCAGCCGTGGCTGACGTTGGAGTTGCCCTGCGCGCCGGTCGACCAGGGCGCGGCGTGGAAGAAGGTGCCGCTGTAGGTCATCCGGACGTTCCATTTGGTACGGATGCGGTACTCGCCGGGCTCGCCGATCGTGGCCGAGTCCATCACCGTCTCCGCGGCCTTCTCCTGGGCGATCATCGTGCCCGAGTAGCTGTCGTCGCCGGGTTTGCCGAGGCTGACCGGGATCGTCCTGACCACCTTGCCGCCCGAGGTGACCACGGCCTCGTGGCGGTCGGCGTCCACCTTGGTGATGTGCCTGGCGCCGACGGTGAACGCCACGCTGCGGTCCTTCGTGCCCCACACCCCGTCGCCGGCGCGCAGCCCGGCGAGGTGCGCGACGACCTCGACCTTCTCGCCGACCGGCCAGTACTCGCGCGGCCTGAACTGCACCTCGCGGTCGCTCACCCAGCTCCACGCGCCCTCGACCGGCTTGGACAGCCGGACGACCAGTGCCCGCTCGACCGCCGCCCGGTCCTGCTTCTCCGTGACCGGCCGCGACAGCAGGAGCTGCACGGGCATGCCCACGCCGACCTTCTCGCCGTCCAGCGGGGACATGCCGCTCTGGAGCACGCGCTTGGGCTTGAGCGTGGTGAAGCCGGACTGCCCGGTGACGACCTTCCCGTCCGTGCCCGTCGCCTGCGCCCGCACCTCGTACGTCGTCGAAGGCCGCAGCGGCCACTTGGGCCGCCAGGTGCCGTCGGCGCCCATGGTGCCCGCGACCTGGCGTCCCTTGGCGTCGGCGACGGCCACCTTGGTGACCTTGCCGCCGGTGGCCCTGACGCTGATCGCGGTGTCGGGGGCGACCTTCTCGGTGCCGTCCGCGGGCGTGATCGCGAGCTTGGCCACCGGGCCCTGGGACTGCCCCTGGGCGCCGGGCGGCTGCGCGCCACCCCCGCCGGAGCTGCAGCCGGCGGCCAGGAGTGCCGTGAGGGCGAGCGTGGTGAAGGTCCGGCCGTTCCGCATCCTCGATGCCTCCCGTGCCTGACAAGGCGTCAATTTCCACATTAATGGGTCATTGCGGTCACGTCTGAAGACTTCTGCCCGGACGGCATGGGAGAAACCTTCCTCCGCAGATGAGGTGTTGCGCGAACCATGGCGGCGGATCGGGTGTCCAACTTCTTGGAACGGTCCGGGGGGACCGGTCCCAGGGGGCGACGCACCGGGGGCGGTGCTTGAGGGGGAACGTCATGAAGAGCGCCATGAGGTCGCGTCCGCCGAGGGCCTTCGGGCTGGGGAAGACGATGATGCTCGCCACGGCCACGCTCACGGCCACGCTCACGGGGACGTCCGCCGTGCACGAGCCGCCGAGCAGCACACCTGAGGAGCCCGTTCAGGTGGTCGTGAAGCCGGTCAGCGACGCAAGGCCGGGCGGGCGGGCCGACTGCCGGAAGGTCAAGTGTGTGGCGCTCACGTTCGACGACGGCCCCGGGCCGTACACGCGGACACTGCTGCGGCATCTCGCCGCCCACCACGCGCACGCCACGTTCTTCGTCGTGGGCCAGAACGTCGCCGCCTACCCCGAGGTGCTGCGGCAGGCGGTCGCGGCGGGGCACGAGATCGGCAACCACACCTGGTCGCACCCCGACCTGACCACGCTGACCCGCGCCGCGATCAGGTCGCAGCTGGCCCGCACCGACCACGCCGTGGAGGCCGCGGCCGGCATCGTCCCGGACCTGGTCCGGCCGCCGTACGGCGCGTGGGACAAGCGCGTACGGCGGCTGGAGCACCGCCCGTTCGTCCTGTGGAGCGTGGACACCCTCGACTGGCGGTACCGCGACACCGCCAGGGTGGCCCGCGTCTCGCTCAAACGGGTCCGCCCCGGCAGCGTGATCCTGTTCCACGACATCCACCCGACCACGGTGAAGGCCCTCCCCCGGGTGCTGAAGGGCCTCACCGCCCGCGGCTACCACTTCGTCACGGTCGGCGAACTGTTCGGCGGCACGCCGCCGAAGCTGGTCTACGACGCGCGGCGGCTCTCCGGCGGCCCGAGGTAGCTGGGCAGCCGGCCGCCGGTGTCGACCACGAGCCGCTGCAGGACGACGGTCGGGTCGACCATCCAGAACTTCAGCACGTGGACGCCGGGCGTCGTGACCGTGTGGACGGTCGTGGTCTCGTTGACGTTGTTGGAGGTGTTGCGCTCCCACTGGCGGTTCATGGTCGTGTCGTTCGCGCCGGTCACGGCGGTGACGTTGACCGTCTGGGGCGGCTGGTCGTCGATGGAGACGGCGTAGCTGAGCCCGTCGGTGGGCAGCACGTTGTTACGCGGCGACAGCAGCGCCGACACCTTCACCTGGCCGGTCGTGAACAACGTCATCGTGTACTCCAGCCGCCGGCCGTCCCCGCCGGGCGTCACCCGCGCGGCGGTCACCGGGAGCGGGGTCACGCCGTCGGAGCTCCTGCCGAGGTCGGGGATCGTCCGCCAGGACCCGACGGCCCTGGAGTGGTGGGCGGCGTCGATCGTGACCTGCCCGCCCGCCTCCACGAACCCCTTGACCGGCCCCTTGATCAGCCCGGCCGGGTTGTCCACGACCGCCTTGACGGTGACGCTCGCGCCGCCCGGCCCGGTGACCGTGAGGGGCACCTCGGTCCTGCCCTTGGGCGCCCGCGACCAGTCCACCCGTACGGCGGCCCGCACCTGCTTGCCGACCTTGCCCGACCTCGGGCTGACGGTCACCCACGGCTGCGCGGACGTGATCGTGTAGTCGAAGGCCGTGGTCCCCCGGTTGAACACCTCGACGTACTGCCCCGGATAGGTCTGGTACGGGCTGAACGCCGGCAGCACGGCCTCTCCGGTCGCGCCGGGCCACCACTGGTCGGAGCCGTCGATCGCCACGCCCATGTCGGCCCCCGCCGGCACCTCGGTACGCACGAGGTGCGGGTAGAACGCGTCGGGCAGGGCCACGTTGTCCTTCTCCGGCTGCTGCCAGGGGGCGTTGGGGCCGTACCGCTCCACGTCGCCGTAGCCGATCTTGGGCTGGAGCTGGAAGTCCTTCCACTTGCCGCCCGCGATCTGGCCGTAGCGGGCGTTCAGCGCCTGGTCGTCGTCGAAGCGCGCCTGGGCGAGGGCGGCCAGGTCATTGGCGGCGGCGCGGCCCTGGCGGGCGTACAGGATGTTGGTGAACTGGGCGTTGCGCAGCGCGTAGAGGTTGGCCGTGGCCTGCACCTGGTAGTCCACGAGCTCGAAGTACGCGTCGCCGTACGCGGCCGGCAGGCCCTTCCTGACGCGGGCGGCCCGGTCGGCGAGCCGCCGCCACTCGGCGGTGACCCGGTCCATCTCCTGGTAGGCGGTCAGGCTGAACGGGGTGTCCTTGTCGTCGTAGGTGACCTTCGTGGGGTCGGCCGGGTCGACGATGATGCGCCGGTTGAGCAGTTCGGGCTTGCGCCGGGCCTGGAGGACGCCGTAGTCGTGCAGGACGGAGGCGATCTCGGCGGCGCGCTCGGGGCCGAAGTTCTGCGCCGCGTACGCCCGCTCCCAGTCCTCCAGCTTCTCGATCGGCAGCCGGTCGGGGTCCCAGGCGTAGTCGAGGAAGAACTGCAGCGGCATCTCCTCGTTCTTCATGTCGCCCACGTTGACCACCCACAGGCGGTCGACGCCGTACTGGTAGGTGAGGTTCAGCTGCTCCCACGTGCTGGCCAGGTTGATCGTGTCGGCCCACTTGTAGTTGCGGCCGCCGCCGACGTAGTCGAAGTGGTAGTACATGCCGTAGCCGCCGGCGCGCTTCGGCAGCGACTGGTCGGGCAGCTTGCGCATGTTGCCCCAGTTGTCGTCGGCGAAGACGACGGTCACGTCGTCGGGCGGTCGCAGGCCCTGGTCCCAGTAGCGCTGCACCTCCTTGTAGAGGGTCTGCACCTGCGGGATGCTCTCCACGGGCTCGCCGCTCTGCTCGGCCAGGATCTCGCGCTGGGCGGCCAGGATGCTCCGCATCAGCTCGATGCCGTCGCCGTCGGGCAGGCTCACGTCGCCGTTGCCGCGCATGCCGAGCGTGACGACGCCCTCGAAGTCCTGCTCGCGCATCCTGCGGATGCCGTCGGCCCAGTACTTCTTGATCGCCTCGCCGTTGCGGCGGAAGCTCCACTCGCCGGTCCCGCCGTACGGGTCGTGGCCGGGGGTGACGATCTCGCCGTTCGCGTCGCGTACGGCGGCGACGGCGTGCCGGTTCCACTCCTCGATGCCGCGCATCATCGGGGCCTCGTGCGAGGTGCCCATGACGACGCCGTACCGCGAGGCGATCCGGTGGTTCTCGGGGTCGTCCTCGGCGAACGCCCTGCCCCACACGGCCGGCCACAGGTAGTTGGCCTTGAGCCGCAGCATGACCTCGAAGACCTTGGCGTAGAACGCGCCGTTGAAGCCGCCCGGGTAGCCCTCGGCCTTGCCGGGCCCGAAGAACTTGGGGGCCCAGGTGCCCAGGTCGGGGTTCTCGTCGTTGATGAAGAAGCCCCGGTACCGCACCTTGGGCGTGCCCTGGGTGTGGCGGCCGGGCAGCACGTACAGGGCGTCGCGGTGGCGGGCGGGCACGTCGTCCCACCAGTACCAGGGCGAGACGCCGATCTGCTTCGACACGTCGTACGCGCCGTAGATCGTGCCGCGCTGGTCGCTGCCGGCGATCACGAACGCGCGCCGCACGCCGGGCAGCGGGTTCTGCACGACCTGCTCCAGCGAGGTCTCCCACTTGCCCGCGATGCCGGACACGTCGAGCTTGCCCGCGCTGATCAGGCCGTCGATGAGCGGGCTCTTCCCGATCGTGCCGACGAGCACCACGTCCGGCTGCCGGGGCACCTCGTCGGTGGCGACGACCGGCCGTACGCCGGTGACGCGCTCGACGTCGGCCTGGAGGTCGCCGGCGACGCGGACCACGCCCTCGTGGTCCTTGCCGCTGACCACGATCGGCGCCGCCCTGCCGGCGGCGACCAGCGGGAACCGGCCCGGTCCTGCCGTCGGGGAGATGTATCCGTCCTGACCGGCGTGACCGGAGGCGCGGGCGGGCGGGCCGGTGAGCGAGACGGCGGCGGCGGCCACGGCCACGGAGAGCAGAAGGCGCGCGAACGGGGTGGATCTTCTCATGTCACGTTCTCCGGGAGGGTGCGGGGACGCGCGGAGACCCGCCCGAAAGTTTCGAACATTACGGGAAATTTTCGGATACGGGCATGCGGATGTTAGAACGAACGCCCACACCCGGTCAATGACCCAGTGAAGCCCCTACTCCTCGACGACTTCTTCCTCGTAGTCGATCGCCGCGTCGACGGCGTCGCCGCCCGACTCGCGGGCGCGGTAGGAGTCACCGCCGTAGAACAGGAACGTGCCGTTGCCGGCCCGCGCCCCCACGGCGGGCACCCGGCCCTCGATGGGGATGTAGTACCAGCCGAAGCCCTCCTGCTGCTCCTCGCAGGAGGTGTTGACGACGCGGAGGCGCGAGGGCTTCCTGACGCACACCTCGACCCACTCCGACGGCGTCTCGATGGCGACGTCCGCGCCGGGGCCGCCCTTCGGGGCCGCCTTGGCGACGTCCTCGCCGTCGGCGCTCCCGGACGCGCCGCCGTCCGCCCGGCCCCCGACCGCCGGGACGATCTCGTTCTCGGTGTAGAAGCGCCAGGCATAGCCCTCGCGCGCGTCCTCGCACGGGCGGTACTCCGCCCGGGTCCGCGTGCCCTCCTCCACGCACACGGCGATCCGCGCGGACGCCGGGTCCTCCTCCTCCCCTTCCTCGGGCTCGTCGACGATGACCTCTTCGGTGTCCTCCGGCGCGGCCGGCGTCTGCGTGCCGGAGACCGTGCACCCGGTGGTCAGGACCGCGATGAGCGCGAGGCAGGCGAGTCGTAACAAGGGTCCTCCACAGTGACGAGG
>JABFVJ010000390.1 GCA_013362835.1 Nonomuraea sp.
AACCGTCGGGACGACAGGATTTGAACCTGCGACCCCTTGACCCCCAGTCAAGTGCGCTACCAAGCTGCGCTACGTCCCGGTTGTGTCGGCCGCCCCCTGCGGGGCGGGACGTCATAACCTTAGCGCACATCAGAGGTAGGCGCGTACACGGAAAGCGGGAGCGGAGGGCCAGGGTGGGGCGGAGGCCGAGCGTTGATCGGGCGGAGCTGGCGAGGCTGGTGGCCGAGGGGATGAGCGTGCAGGAGCTGGCCGTTCACTTCGGGGTCAGTGAGTCGGGGGTGCTCCAGGCCAAGCGGGCCGCCGGGCTGGCCAAGCCGATGCTGGACCACAGTGCCGCGGTGCCGTGGAAGCTGGCCCGGGTGCACGCCCAGTCGGGGCCGGCGACCAATCTGCGTAACCTCTCCTCGGCGGCGCAGGGGAAGCCGCCGGCGGCGGAGCGGCTGAACACGGCTCTGCGGTGGGCTCAGCGGCTCGTGGACGCGGGGCTCGACGTGCGGTACGACGTGGCGGAAGGGTTCAGTGAGGTCCCGGCCTCACCAGCGGGCTCACACGTCGCCTCGGTGCTGGAGGCCGCCAGGCAAGGGCTTGCGGCGCGCTGAACGCGCGAGTTTCGACAGCCTGTTCGCGGGCAGTCGCTGTGGTCAACACAGAGACCGGAGGCGAACATCAATGACCACCTTCATCTGGGTGGCCGTCGTCGTGGTCGCGGTGGTGGCGCTCGCCGCAGTGGGCTATGTCGTGCTACAGCAGCAACGCCGCAGCCGTCTCCGCGAACGTTTCGGCCCCGAGTACGAGCGTACCGTGGCCGAGAGTGACAACCGGCGTGAGGCCGAGCGGGAGCTCATCGCCCGCGAGCAGCGCCATTCCGAGCTCGACATCCGGCCACTGCCGGAGGAGTCGCGTGACACCTACGCCAATCGGTGGACCGAGGTCCAGGAGCGTTTCGTGGACGCGCCCGGGTTCGCGGTGACGGAGGCCGATCAACTGGTCACGTCGGTCATGGCGGAGCGCGGTTACCCGACGGACGACTTCGAGCAGCGCCTGTCCGACCTGTCGGTCGGGCACGCGGCCACTCTCGACCACTACAGGAAGGCCCACGAGATCAGCGGGCGGGCGGCCAGGAAGGAGGCCTCGACCGAGGAACTCCGGCAGGCCATGGTGCACTACCGCGCGCTGTTCGAGGAACTGCTGCACGAGACCACGCGAGGGCGGTGAAGAGATGAGCAGCAGTAGCAGCGAGGACGAGCTCAAGGTGCCGTCGCAACGATCGGACGAGGCACGCAGGGCCGAGGAGGACAGGGACCGCGCGAACGACGCCTACGCCGCCGACCAGGCCGATGACGACGGCTTCGGAGGCAGAGGGGTTCGGGAGGACGACGGTTCCGCGCTCGTCCGCGACGAGGACGACCGGCTTGTGGCCGGTGGCGACCGTACGGCGAGTGCCGACCACACGAACGACGACGAGCCGGCACGTGACGGCACGGTCTACGACGAGCACGCACGTGACCGCACCGACGACGAGCTGGTGCGGGACCGCACCGGCGACGAACTGGTAAGTGACCGCACGGACGACGAGCTGGTACTGGACCGCGCCGACGACGAGCCGGTGCGGCACGACCCCGCCGCCTACACCCCGGCGACCCACGGATACACCCCCACCATCCCCACGGACGACGACGAGTCCCCTTACAAGGACCCCTACGCCGCCGGCGACACGGCGGCAGACCCCGACCCCGCCCACGCGGACGTCCACTCCGACGAGATGCCCTCGCACGCGGCTCCCCAGGAGGTCGCGCTGTTCGACCAGGATCCGGCGCAGGTGCAGGCCCGCTGGCGCGACCTGCAGGCGTCCTTCGTCGACGATCCCGGTGAGGCGGTGCAGCGCGCCGACGGCCTGGTCGGCGAGGTGGTGGAGTCGCTCACGAGCTCGATCACGAACCGTACCCACGCCCTGCGCGAACGCTGGAAGGACGTGGACTCCCCCGACACCGAGGATCTGCGTCAGGCGTTCCGCGACTACCGCAACGTCCTGGAACGACTGCTGGCTCTCTCCACGCAGAGCCAGGGCACCCAGGAAACGAGGAGGTGACTGACATGCTCGCGATCGTCGCGGCGATCATCTTCGGGCTGGGCTTCCTGCTCGACCTGATCGGCACGAGAATCCCCGGCGGGATCTCCGGTATGACGTTCATGCTGCTCGGGCTGACCCTGCTGGCCCTGCATCAGGCAGGCGTCGGCACGGCGAGCATCCGTACCGGATCCGGCAACTGGCGCGGACGCGCCCGCCGCTAGAGGAAGACCAGGCGAAGAACAGGGGGCCGGCCACGGGCCGGCCCCTTTCATGCGTGTACGTCAGCTTTTACCGGGGAACCGCATGATCACCGTGCTGCCACCACTGCCCACTCGCAGCGTGAGATCGGACGAGAGCAGGCGGGCCACCCACAGCCCCATGCCGCCGATGGCCCCGGGCAGCGGGCCCGGCTTCCACGTGCCTTCGTCGTGCACCTCGACCACCAGGTCCCCGCTCACCGCCCACGTACGCAGGGCCGCACGGCCGGCGCCGTGGGTGACGGCGTTGGTCGCCACCTCGTTGACCGCGATGACGAAGTCGCCGACGGCCTCCTCGGGCATGCCGGTGGCGCGGGCCTCGTCCTCGGCGAACTGCCGGACGCGCGGGAGGTCCGGCAGCCGGAAGCGCAGTTCCTTCACGGGCACGCCGGGTGGCGGGCCCGTGTGGCCCGACTGAGGCTCGACGTCCTCGTTCACCCGGCGACTCGCCCTTCTTCTCGCCTAGCCGACCAGCAGATCGTTGCGGAGCTGGTCGAGGACCTTGCGGAGGATTCGTGAGACGTGCATCTGCGAGATGCCGAACTCGGCGGCGATCTCGGCCTGCGTCATGTTGCCGAAGAAGCGCAGCAGCAGGATGTGCTTCTCGCGGGAGGGCAGCGCGTCGATGAGCGGCTTGACGGCCTCCCTGTCGACCATGGTGCTCAGCGTGTCGTCGTCCTCGGGGATGACGTCGCCGAGCGAGGCCGCGTCGTCGTCGGTGCCGAGCGGCGCGTCGAGCGACAGGGTGCTGTAGGCGGCCGAGGCGTCGAGGGTGAGCAGGACGTCCTCCTCCGAGATGTTCATCTTCGCGGCGAGCTCCGACACGGTCGGGGACCGCCCGAGGTCCTGGCTGAGGTCGGCGACGAGCCTGTTGAGCTCGGACCGGCGCTCCTGGTAGAGGCGCGGCACCCGGATGGCCCAGGTGCGGTCGCGGAAGTGGCGCTTGACCTCACCGGTCATCGTGACGACGGCGTAGCCCCTGAAGGCGTGGCCGAGGCTCGGGTCGAAGCCGTTGACGGCCTTCATCAGGCCAACATACGCGGCCTGGAGGAGATCCTCCAAAGGTTCGCCCCGGTAGCGGTAGCGCCTGGCGATCTCCATGGCGAGCGGCCGGTGCATCTCGACGATGCGTTCGCGCAGCCGCTCCCTGTGGCTGTCGGGTGTGCCTTCCCTGGCCATCTCAGCCAGGAGATCTTCTGCTGTCATCTCCTCGAGGACGTATTCCTGCACAGCCATCGCTGCTCCTCATATGGGTCGCAGGGCGGCCTCCGCCAGCAGAAAAGCCCAGGCAGAGGCACGCCTCGCTCTACTCTCGAGACGAAAGCCCTCTGCTGGACTTCGGATCCAGTCTCCCCCCTGCCGCGGGAAGTATTCCTCGGTCGTGCGGTGACAGTAGGGTTGCTTCGTGACAATGCCCGAAAACGGCGACGGGCCCGTGGCGGCCCTGAGCCTGACGTCGTCGGCCGTGGACGAGATCACGGTGGTCAAGGTCGACGGCGTGCTCGACGCCACGACGCGCGAGCAGTTCGCCGACTACCTGTCGCTGGCCGGTGCCGACCTGATACTCGACCTGGCCGGGGTGACGTTCATGGATTCGCGCGCGCTCGGGCTGATCGTCCACCACTGGCAGACGAGCCTGGCGTCAGGTGCCAGGTTCGCGCTGGTGGGGGTGGAATATTCCAAGTCGAAGGTCATGTGGATCACCGGGCTGGCCCAGCGCCTGCCCCTGTACGACACGCTCGACGATGCGCTGGCCGCCATCGGCTGACTCTACGAGCGGCGGCTCGACTTACGCTGATGCTCCTCGACCAGGAGTCTGGCCAGATCGGCCACCTTGACCTGGTGGTGCTGCGAGATCCTGCGCAGCTCCTCGAAGGCGGCCTCTGCCGTGCATCCGCTGGTCTGCATGATGATGCCCTTGGCCTGGTCGATCACCGACCGGCCGGCCAGGGCCTCCTGGAGCTGGGCGGCGTCGGTGCGGACCTCCTCGAAGTCCCACATGTTGGCCATGGCCACCCCGACCTGCTCGGTCAGCATGTCGGCCAGCGAGTGGGCGGCCTGCGGGGAGAACGCGCGGGGGCGTACGGAGTAGAGGCCGACGATCAGTTGCGCGGGGGCCACCTCGATGGGCAGGACCAGCACGGAACGCACGCCCCAGCGGGTGGCGAGGGCGTCGTAGCGGGGCCAGCGGCTGCCGCCGAGCACGTCGCTCACGCCGGCGCGGGCGCCGCTCTGGCGGGCCTCGATGGAGGGGCCTTCGCCGAGGTCGCGCTCGCCCTCGACAAGCATGATGAGCTCGCTGTGGGAGCCGGAGACCAGCACCCGCTGGTCGCGCCAGTGCTCGGCCGAGCCGCCCGAACAACCGGGCACTCCGGCCGCGAGCGCCGTCGTCAGCCCGCGCAGCACGCTCTCGGTGGAGGTGTCCTCGCCCAGCCGCCCCAGCGCCGCCAGGTCTCGGGCGAGCCCGGGAGTGATCATCGCCGTCGATTCCATAGCAAGAAGCCCCTACCCCTTATGGCTACCGTTATCCCCGGTGGCGTAGCGTCAAAGGATGACCATGCCGGACCTCGAACACGCCCTGGACGCGCTTGCGGGACGCGTGTCGTCGTTGCGTGAGGCGAGGACCGCCTACCCTACCGATCTCGCGCCGACTCTCGACGCCGCGCTGGCCGAACTCGACACCGCGTCCGAGTTGCTGGCCGAGGCGCGTGACGCGCTGCGCAGGGCGCCCAAGCGGGCGGGCGGCAAGAAGGACGGCACGCAGCGTGAGCTGAAGCTGCTGCGCCAGGTGTTCAGGGCCTTCCCGGTGCCGGTCATCGTGCTCGACGGCGGCGGCGTGGTCAGGCGGATCAACCCCGAGACCTCGCGGGTGCTCGGCAGTCCCGACGGCTACCTGGTCGGGCGGTCGTTCCCGCTGCTGGTCGACGTCTCCAGGCGGGCGGCGTTCCGTTCGCACCTGAACTCGGTGCTGCAGACCGGGCAGCCGGCGGCGTTCGAGACGCGCCTCGCGCACCAGGGCAGGACGCACACCGTGCAGCTCGCCCTGACGCGGGTGACGATGCCGGGCGAGCCGCAGCAGATGGTGGCGGCCGTGGCGCTGCCGACCGAGGTGCAGCTGCCCGAGCCGGGCGCGCGGCGGCCCGAGCAGTCCGACGGGGCGCTGCTGCTGGCCGCGTCCAAACGGCAGGACCTGCTGGCCAGGATAGGCGCGCTGCTGCTGGACGAGGAGGCGCTGCTGCGCCCGGTGGCGCTGCCGCGGGCCACGCGGCTGCTGGCGGCCGAGTGGGCCGACTGGGTGATCGCCGACCTGGTGCGTGACGGGCTGCCGCGCCGTTCGGTGGTGGTGGCGCCGAAGAACCATCCGCTGGGCGATCTGGTGCGGCAGGTGGAGTCGGCCGACCCGGCGGGCAGCCAGGTGGTGGCGCAGGTGCTGGAACGCGGCTCCGGCGTGGTGCACGAGATGGTCGACGACGAGACGCTGCTCGGCTTCTGCTCCGAGGGGCCGCTGCTGAACACGATGGGCGCGGGCTCGATGCTGGCGGTGCCGATCGGGCCCGCCGACGGGGTGCTGACGCTGGTGCGCATGCACGACAGGCCGCCGTTCTCGCTGGCCGACCTCGGTGTCATGCAGGACGTGGGGATGCAGCTCGGCCTGGCCGTACGCGCCCAGTCCAGCTTCCAGAGCCGTTCGCGCGCCGCCGACGCGCTGTCGGCCAGCGTGGCCCCGCGCAACCTGCCCGACGTGCCCGGCTACGAGGCGGCGGCCGTCTACCATCCCGGCTCGTCGGTGGGCGCGGAGTTCTACGACGTGTTCCCGGTCTCGGGCGGCTGGGGGTTCGCCCTCGGCGGCGCGGCGGGCAAGGGCGAGGAGGCGGCCTCGGTGAGCGCCATGGTGCGCGGCGGCCTGCGGGTGCTCAGCACCTGGGAGACCGATCCCGACCTGGTCATGCGCAAGGTCAACCAGGCGCTGGTCGCGCAGGGCACGGGCATGTTCGTGATGGCCGTGGCGGGGTTCGTGAAGGGCCGGACGATCCACCTGTCGTCGGCCGGTCACCATCCCGCGGCGCTGCTGCAGCCCGACGGCAACGTGCGCTTCGCGGCGGGGGGCGGCGTGCCGCTCGGCATCTCCCCCGAGGCCGAGACGGGCGTGCAGGAGCTGACCGTCTCGGTCGGCGAGACGCTGGTGGTCTACTCCGAGGGCCTGATCTCCTCCCGGAACGACACGGGCGAGCCCTATGGCGAGGAACGCCTGGCCGACGTGCTCGGCCGGTGCGCGGGGCAGGCGCCGGCCACCGTGGTCAAGGCGGTGGAGGCCGACCGGCACGCCTTCTCCCGCGGCCAGGTCTGGGACGAGATCGTGGTTCTGGCCCTAAGGGGTGTCTGATCTGCGGGGGTTTGCGATCCGGTCAAACATGGGTATCGTCAAGGCGTAGAACGACGTGCCTAAGACGCAGGCACACCTTGAAGGCTTTCCACGCTGAGGTGTGCCATGAATATCGCGATTGTCGCTTCCGCCAAGGGTAACCAGCGCCACCGTATCCTCGCCGTCGCACGCGAGCTGGGGCGCGAGCATCACGTCACCATCTACTCCCGTCGTGACGACGCCGAGGGCAAGCCCAAGACGCGGGTGGCCCCGGGGGTCATGCTGGAGCAGATCGACGTGGGCCCGGCCCAGGACTTGACGCCCGACGATGTCGTGCCGTACCTCAACGACGTGGGCGAGCATCTGATGAAGCGGTGGAACCACGAGCGCCCCGATGTGATCCACGCGCATTCGTGGACCTGCGGGCTCGCCGCCGTGGCGGGCGCGAAGGGGCTGGACGTGCCCGTCACGCAGACCTTCCACATCGTCGACGCCGCGCACCAGAAGCTGGAGCGGGCGCTCGGCCGCCGGGCCAACGCGGTGATCGCCGGTTCGGGTGACGAGGAGTCGGCGCTGATCAGGCTGGGCGTGCCGCGCGGGAACATCGCGATCGTGCCGTACGGGGTCGACACCGAACGGTTCCAGCGGCGCGGCGCCATCGCCACCAAGGGCATCCGCAGGCGGCTGCTGCACGTGGGTCCGCTGTCGCCGGAGCGCGGGGCGTACACGGCGGTGCGGGCGCTGCAGGGGCTCGGCGACGTGGAGCTGGTCATCGCGGGCGGCCCCGAGCCGGAGGACCTGAACGAGGACCGCGACGCGCGCCGGCTGCGCGCCCTGGCCGACCAGCTCGGCGTCGGCGACCGGGTGACGCTGCTCGGGCACGTGAAGCGGGCCGCCGTGCCGAAGCTGATGCGCAGCGCGGACGCCGTGATCTCGGTGCCGCGCGAGGCCGTGACGGGGATCGTCGCGCTGGAGGCCATGGCCTGCGGCGTCCCGGTGATCGCCTCGGCCGTGGGCGCCCACCTGGACTCCATCATCGACGGCGTGACCGGGCTGCTGGTGCCGCCGGACCGGCCGGCCCGCACCTCGCGCCTGGCCCGTGAACTTCTGTGCGACCCGACGCTGCGTACCGCGCTCGGGTACGCGGGCGCCGACCGCGCGCGCTCGCGCTACTCCTGGGAGCGGGTGAGCCAGGAGCTCGTCCGCGTCTACGAGGCGGCCTGCGCCTGAGGCGGAACACCACGAGCGGGCGGTGGCAGCCGCCCGCTCGTGCCATGTCCGGACGGGATCAGGTGTGCCAGTGTGGCCTTCATGGAGATCAGTGAGGCACGCTCGCTGGCACACGCGCTGCAACAGCTCCTGCGCGACGCCCACAATCTGATCGACGAGTCCCGGCCCGTCCCCGAGCTCGTGCGCCGGGTGACCGAGCATCTCGGCTGCGGGCTGGAAGACCTGGCCTGCGTCACCCAGAGCTTCAGGAACTGGGAGCACGCGAGCCTCCAACGGGGGGTCGACGCGTATCTGGCGGCCCGGGGCGGGGCCGAGTGGTTCGGGGTGGCCGGGCCGGGCCGCGGGCACAGCGACACCGCCGACATCCTGGCCATGGCCTCCCGGGGCGTCGAGCTGGCCGGGATCGGCCCGGTCGACACACGACCACGGCCGTGGGCCCCGCCGAGACCATGGAGGTGGTCTCGTCGGGGCTGGCGCGGACGCGCGCGCCCGACGGCGGGCCGATCGTGGTCGGCATGCGCGGGCCGGCCGAGAAGTACGGCAGGGAGGACTGCAGGCTGGAGGTGTTGAGCGCCTCCCGCGCGACCGCGACCGCCGCCAGGGAGGAGATCGAGCGGCTGATGACCGAGCACGACGTGCTGCGCGGCCAGATCCTCACCTTCGGCGTCTCCGAGCACCGGGGCAACAGCCTGGTGACGTTCCTGCCGCGCCCGGCGCTCGGCCCCGAGCAGGTGATCCTGCCCGACGGGGTGCTGGAGAAGATCGAACGGCACGTGGTCGGCGTCGGCGCGCACGCCCGCGAGCTGCTCGCCCGTGGCCAGCACCTCAAGCGCGGCCTGCTGCTGCACGGCCCGCCCGGCACCGGCAAGACCCACACCGTCCGCTACCTGATGGGCCGCATGCCGGGCGTGACGGTCGTGGTCATGGCCGGTACGGCGCTGCGTTTCGTCTCCGACGCGGCCGCCCTCGCCAGAAGGCTGCAGCCGGCCATCGTGGTCGTGGAGGACGTCGACCTGGTGGCGCACGACCGCCGCTTCTCCAAGGAGGGCAGCCCGCTGCTGTTCAGCCTGTTCGACGCCATGGACGGGATCGGCGGCGACGCCGACGTCACCTTCGTGCTCACCACGAACCGCGTCGAGGTGCTGGAGCAGGCGCTGGCCGACCGCCCCGGCCGGGTCGACCTGTCCGTCGAAGTGCCGCGCCCGGACGCCCGCCTGCGGGCCGCGTTGCTGCGCCTGTACGGCGGCGGCCTGATCGCGGAGACCGACCTGGAACCGCTGGTGACCAGGACGGACGGGATGACCGCGTCGTTCTTCAAGGAGCTGCTGCGCCGGGCCGTGCTGGAGGCGCTGCGCTCGGGCGGCCAGGTGGAGGCCCTGACCGCCGGACACCTGGCGGCGGCGCTGGAGGCGTTGATGGGCGGCCGGGAGGAGCTGACCCGGCTGATGCTGGGCGGGCCGGCGTCTGTCCGGAAGGGGCCCTTGTTACCGGAGTGACATCTTTGCTTCGATGGTCCGCATGTCTACTCGCGGTTCGATCCTGGCGGCGGCGGCGATCGTCACGGCCCTCGCCCTCCCCCAGAGCGCACAGGCGGAGACGTCGAGGTGGGGCGCGCCCGTCCTCGTCGAGAACTTCAACGGCTCCTCGGTCGGCACGAGCAGGTGGATGGTCTACCACTCGCCGGACGCGGAGCGTAACCCGCGTACCGGGAAGGCCGCGACGGTCGCGAACGGGATGCTGCGCCTCAAGGGCGGCAGGTACGGCGGCAAGGACCTGTCCGGCGGCGTGGCGACGAAGCTCGCCCAGCGGTACGGCAGGTGGGAGGTCAGGTTCAGGGCGGAGGCGGGCAACGGGTACACGCCGGTGGCGCTGCTGTGGCCGACCGCCCAGGGCGAGGGCGACGGCTACGCCGAGGTCGACTTCGCCGAGATCGTCGACCCCAGGCGGCAGGGCGGCGGGATCTTCGTGCACGGCGGTCGCGGAAGGGCGCAGCGGCAGCTGCGGGCCGACTTCACCCGCTGGCACACGGTCGCGGTCGACTGGCTGCCGGGCAGGCTGACGTTCTGGCTGGACGGCAGGAAGGTGTGGGACTACCGCGGCCCGTACGTGCCGGACGGGAAGATGGGCCTCGCGCTGCAGAACGACGTGGTGTGCGAGCCGCGCTGCCGCGACTCCTCCACTCCGGCGACCGTGTCCATGTACGTGGACTGGGTGAAGGTCTACCGCCTCTCCTGAGGCAGCAGCCTGGCCGCCTTCAGCCCGAGGTGCACGGTCAGCCGGTCGTCGCCGTCGGACAGGTCGCGGTGCAGGAGGCGTTCGGCCTTGCCGAGGCGGTAGTAGAGGGTCTGGCGGTGGATGCCGAGCTCGGCGGCCGTCTTCTGGGCGTGGCCGCCGAGGTCGAGGTAGACCTCCAGGGTCTGGGCCAGCTCGGCGTCGAGCGCGGCGGTCTCGGCGGCGAGCTCGCGCAGGTCGGAGCCGCCGAGCCGGGCCAGCAGCCGGTGCACCCCCAGGTCCTCCCAGCGGGCGATGGGGGCGTGGCGGGGGAAGTGCTCGGCGATGCGCAGCGCCTGGCGGGCCTCGCGCCAGCTCTGCCACGCCTCGCCGGGGTCGTTCCTGGGGGCGCCGATGCCGGCGGCGGTGCCGTACGCGCTCTGCAGGGTCTGGGCGACCTCGGCGGCCAGGTGGGCGGGGGTGAGCAGGGCGACGGGCGAGCCGGTGCGGGCGAGCACGCCGCGTGGCAGCGTCCAGAGGGCGGCCACGCGCTCGCTCGACTCGCGGACGGCGACGGCGGCGACCGGGCCGGGGAGCTCGATGGAGGCGGCGGCGCGTTCCTCGGGGTCGGCGGAGAAGAGGGCGAGCAGGCCGCGCCCGAGGTCCTGGCGGCTCCTGGCCTCCTGGGCGAGCGCGGCGGCGGCCCTGGCGACCAGCGGCCGGACGCGGTGCAGCTCGTCGTCGGTGAGGGTGCCCGAGTCGAGCAGCCACAGGTAGCCGTAGGTGACCTCGGCGTGGCGCAGCGGCCAGCAGACGCGGGCCAGCACCTTGAGCTCGGCGTCGGCGGGGATCCTGACCGGGCCGTTCGCCCTGGCGATGCCGTAGCGTTCGAAGTAGTCGCGGACCTCCCCCGTGGCGCGCCGGCGCAGGATCGACTCCTGGCGGACCGTGTCGATGTCGCCGTGCTGGGCGCCGTAGGCGAGCAGGCGGAACGAGCGGTCCTCCAGCGTCGCGGACGCCCCGAGCGTGGCGGCGATCTCGTCGACGATTTCCTGGAGGTCTGAGGTGTTGTGCATTTGTATGACAGCCTGCCACATCGGTCGTTACGCGCGTTCATGGCCCCTTCTGACCTGCGGTTTTTAGACTTGAGGCATGTTGGGTCAAGTGCTCCTTGCCGCCTCCGGGAGCGGCGTCGTACGCCGCGCCGTGTCAGGCTTCCCGCTCACCCGCAAGGTGGTCGAGCGGTTCGTCGCGGGCGAAAGCGTCCAGGAGGCGCGGGACGCCATCGAACGGCTGCGCGACGCCAACCTGGCCGTGACCATCGACCACCTCGGCGAGGAGACGCGCGACGCGCGGGCCGCCGAGGACGTCGCGGGGGCGTACGTGCGGCTGCTGGAGGCGCTGAAGCCGCTCCAGCTCGGACGCCGGGGCGAGGTGTCGGTGAAGCTGTCGGCGGTCGGGCAGCGGCTCGACGACGCGATGGCCCTGGAGCACGCCCGCGAGATCTGCGCCGCCGCCGCGGCCAACGGCTCCACGGTGACGCTCGACATGGAGGACCACACGACCGTCGACTCGACGCTCGGCATCCTGCGCAAGCTGCGCGAGGACCACCCCTCGACGGGCGTGGCGATCCAGGCGTACCTGTTCCGCAGCGAGGACGACTGCCGCGACCTGGCCCACGAGGGCTCCCGCGTACGGCTGGTCAAGGGCGCCTACCGCGAGCCCGCCTCGGTCGCCCACCAGGACAAGCAGGCCGTGGACAAGGCGTACGTGCGATGCCTGCGCATCCTCATGGCGGGGAAGGGTTACCCCATGGTGGCGACGCACGACGACCGGCTGATCTCGATCACCGAGCTGCTCGCCGACCGCTTCGGGCGGACGCTCGGCGACCACGAGTTCCAGATGCTCTACGGAATCCGCACCGACCGGCAGGAGGCCCTGGCCGGGGCCGGTCACACGGTCCGCGTCTACGTGCCCTACGGCGACGACTGGTACGGCTACTTCATGCGCCGGCTGGCCGAGCGCCCCGCCAACGTCGCCTTCTTCCTTCGTGCCCTTGGGGGTAAGTAAATGGATGCCATCAGCAACGTCCCCGTCCCCGCCAACGAGCGCATCCTCGGCTACGCGCCGGGCAGCGCCGAGCGTTCGGCACTGGAGGACCGCGTCAAGGAGCTGTCCGGCTCCTCCATCGACCTGACCATGACCATCGACGGCGAGCAGCGGCTCGGCGGCGGCGCGCCCATCGACGTGGTGCAGCCGCACAACCATGCCTCCGTCCTGGGCCGTACCAACGACGCTACGGCCCGGGACGTGCAGGACGCGATCGACGCGGGCCTGCGCGCGGCGCCCGCCTGGCGGGCGCTGTCCTTCGACGAGCGGGCGGCGGTCTTCCTCAAGGCCGCCGACCTGCTGGCCGGCCCGTGGCGGCAGACGCTGAACGCCGCCACCGTGCTCGGGCAGTCGAAGTCGGCGCAGCAGGCGGAGATCGACTCGGCCTGCGAGCTGATCGACTTCCTGCGCTTCAACGTGGCCTACGCCCGTCAGCTCTACGCCGACCAGCCGATCTCGTCGCCCGGTGTGTGGAACAGGATGGAGTACCGGCCCCTTGAGGGGTTCGTGCTGGCGATCACGCCGTTCAACTTCACCGCCATCGCCGGAAATTTGCCGACTTCTGCTGCTTTGATGGGGAATGTCGTCGTCTGGAAGCCGTCGCCGACGCAGCAGTTCGCGGCGCACTTCACGATGCGGCTGCTGGAGGCGGCGGGGCTGCCGCCCGGAGTGATCAACATGGTCACCGGCAACGGGCAGGCGATCTCCGAGGTCGCGCTCAGGCACCCGGCGCTGGCCGGCATCCACTTCACCGGCTCCACGGCGACCTTCCAGCACCTGTGGGCGACCGTCGGCTCGAACATCGCCTCCTACCACGGCTACCCGCGTCTCGTCGGCGAGACCGGCGGCAAGGACTTCGTGCTGGCGCACCCGTCGGCCGACCCGGCCGTGCTCACGACCGCGCTGGTCAGGGGCGCGTTCGAGTACCAGGGGCAGAAGTGCTCGGCGGCCTCCCGCGCGTACGTGCCGCGTTCGGTGTGGAACCGGATGCGTGACGACTTCGTGGGCGTGGCCGAGTCGCTGACCGTGGGCGACGTGGGCGCGGACCTGTCGACGTTCATGGGCGCGGTCATCGACGGGCGGGCCTTCGCCAAGCACAAGGAGGCCATCGACCGGGCGCGGGCGGCCTCGGACATCGACGTGCTCACCGGCTCCTACGACGACTCCGTCGGCTACTTCGTCAAGCCGGCGATCCTGGAGTGCGCCGACCCGGCCGACGACATCTTCGTCAAGGAGTACTTCGGGCCGATCCTCGGCGTGCACGTCTACGAGGACCGCGACTTCGACACGGTGCTCGACCAGATGGAGGGCATCGCGCCGTACGCGCTGACCGGGTCGGTCATCGCCCAGGACCGGTACGCCATCGCGGCGGCCTCGGAGCGGCTGCGCTTCGCGGCGGGCAACTTCTACGTCAACGACAAGCCGACGGGCGCGGTCGTGGGCCAGCAGCCGTTCGGCGGCGCGCGCGCCTCGGGCACCAACGACAAGGCCGGCTCGATCTTCAACCTGATCCGCTGGGTGAACGCCCGCACGATCAAGGAGACCTTCGTCCCGCCGACCGACCACCGCTACCCGCACATGGGCTGAACGCCCTCTTCGAGCAACGGCCGGCGCCCTCAGGCGCCGGCCGTTGCCAATTCCCGTCAGCACCGGTCCCCCCACGCCGGTACGGGGGCATGACCGCCACGGGCGTGGCGTAATGAGCAATGTTCGTGTCGTTGACGCCATTCCGGGGCCGGAGCAGCATGGAAGCATGCAGCGGCGCGTCGTGATCGTCGTCTTCCCCGGCTTCCAGCTTCTGGACATGGCCGGGCCCGCCGACGTGTTCTCGACCGCCGACCTGTTCGCCCGGGGGCGCGGTTACCGGGTCGAGGTGGTCGCCGTACGGGCCGGGGTCGTGCGGGCACAGAACGGGATCACGGTCGTCGCCGGGGCGCTCGGCGAGGTGGCGGGGGCCGTCGACACGCTGCTCGTCGCCGGCGGGCTGTCGGTGCCCGAGCAGGTGGAGGATCGCGAGCTCGTCGCCGCCATCGGCCGGGTCGCCCCTCGGGCGGGGCGGGTGGCGTCCGTCTGCAACGGGGCGTTCCTCCTGGCCGAGGCCGGGCTGCTCGACCGCAAGAGGGCCACCACGCACTGGCTGGCCGCCGAGGACCTGCGCCGGCGCTACGCGGAGGTGGAGGTCGATCCCGACCCGCTCTACATCGAGGACGGCGACGTGTGGACCTCGGCAGGCGTGCTGTCCGGCGTGGACCTCGCGCTCGCCCTCGTGGCCAGGGACCACGGCCACGCGCTGGCCCGCGACGTGGCCCGCAGCCTCGTCGTCTACCTGCACAGGCCGGGCGGGCAGAGCCAGTTCAGCACGCCGATGCGGGCGATGACGCCGCGCAGCCTGCCGCTCAGGGAGCTGCAGGGCTACATCGACGCCAACCCGGCCGAGGACCTGAGCGTGCCCGCGCTCGCCCGGCGCGTCGGCATGAGCGAGCGCCACTTCTCCCGCGTCTTCACCGAGCAGACCGGCCTCCCGCCCGGCCGGTACGTCGAACGCAGCCGCGCCGACGCCGCCCGGCGCCTCCTGGAGATCACCGGGCACCCGCTGGAGACGGTGGCCAGGGAGTCGGGGCTCGGCACGCCGGAGACCCTGTACCGCGTCTTCCGCCGCCACTGGCGGATCTCGCCCGGCGAGCACCGCCGCAGATTCCAAGCCAAGGAGAAGTGACATCATGCACGTGGCCATCCCCCTCTACCCCCGTTTCACGGCCCTGGACGCGGTCGGCCCCTACACCGTGCTGGCCTTCGCGCCCGGCGTCACGGTGACGTTCGTGGCCGGGGAGGCGGGGCCGGTGCTCGACGACCGGGGCAGCCTGTCGATCGCCGCCACGGCCTCGTACGCCGACGTGCCGCGTCCCGACGTGGTCATCGTGCCCGGCGGTCCCGGCACCCTCGAAGCCCTGTCCGACGAGGCGTTGCTGGGGTGGCTGCGCGAGGCCCACGAGCACACGCGGTGGACGACGTCGGTGTGCAGCGGCTCGTACCTGCTCGGGGCCGCGGGGCTGCTCACGGGGCTGAGGGCGACGACGCACTGGGGCTTCCTGGACGGCCTGCCGAGCTTCGGCGCGGAGCCGGTGAGCGAGCGCGTGGTCGTCGAGGGCAAGGTCGTCACGGCGGCCGGGGTGTCGGCCGGGATCGACATGGCCCTGATGTTGCTGGCCCGGACGAACGACGTGGAGACGGCGCAGGCGGTGCAGCTCGCGATCGAGTACGACCCGCGGCCGCCGTTCGACGCCGGCTCCCCCGCCACGGCGCCCGAGGGCACGGCCGAACGCGCCATGAGCCTCATCGTCTGACCTCGACGCGGCGCGCCCCTCCGGATCGACGGCGGGGCGCGCCGCGCCGGTCAGGAACCCGCGCCGAGCGGCAGGACGTCGAAGTGCACGACGACGTGGTCGGCGCCGGGCGCGCCGTCCCTGCCGTCGGACAGCGTCCGGTAGCGCTCCAGGACCTCCATCACCTGGTCACGCAGGTCGGACGTCTCCGACGGGGTGAGCCGCAGCGAGCGGCGGCCGAACACGCTCGCCTCCACCCACTCCTCCGGCGCCGTCGCGGACGCCTCCCGCCATCGGGCCAGCTCGTCGCCGCGCTGCCGGAGCAGGTCGTCCATCAGGAACTCCAGCGCGCTCGCTCTCTCGGGGTCGTCCTCGGCGGTGCCGTAGCCGAAGCCGCCGGGCGTGACGCGCCAGTACTTCTCCTTGCCGCGCCCCAGCTCGGGCGCGGTCTCGATCATGCCGTGCCGGGCCAGCTCCCTCAGGTGGTAGCTCGTGGCCCCGGTGTTCTGCCCGAGCAGGCCCGCGAGGCCCGTGGCCGTGGCCGGGCCGTGCTCGTCGAGCAGCGCGTAGATACGCAGCCGCAGCGGGTGCGCGAACGACTTCAACGCGTTCGCGTCGAGGGTCCGCGCGGAGAAGCTCTTGCCATCGCTCACTGTGCAAGCCTATCTTTGCAAAGGAATCCATGCACACTTTTCCTTACACACTATCGGAGTGAGCCGTGGCACGTCTTGGCCGATCGTTCGGTTTCCTGTGGTCGTCCACCGCGCTGTCGAACCTGGCCGACGGCGTGCTGCGGGTCGGCGCGCCGCTGCTGGCCGTGTCCATGACCCGCTCCCCCACGCTTGTCTCGCTCGCGGGCGCCGCCGCGACGGCGCCGTGGCTGCTGTTCGCGCTGCACGCGGGGGCCATCGCCGACCGGGCCGACCGCCGCCGGGTCATGGCGTGGGCCAACGCGGCCCGTACGGCGGTGCTGGCCGTGGCGGCGCTGCTGGCCGCCGCCGGGCTGCTGGACCTGTGGGCGCTGCTCGCGGTGGTGTTCGCGGCGAGCGTGAGCGAGGTCTTCGCCGACACCTCGGCGCAGTCCGTCCTGCCGATGACCGTCTCCCAGGGGAACCTCACCCGGGCCAACGGCCGCATCGTCAGCGTCCAGACGATCGGCAACGACTTCGTCGGCGCGCCCGTGGCCGGCCTGCTCGTCGGAGTGCTCCCCGCCGCCCTCTTCGGCGCCCCCGCCCTCCTGTACGGCGCCGCCGCCCTGCTCCTGACCGGCATGCGCGGCGGCTTCAGCACCGCCGCCGCCGGGCCGCGCCGCCCGCTGCGCGCCGACATCGGCGAGGCGCTGCGCTACCTGTGGTCCCACCCCTTCCTCAGGACGCTGGCCGTCGCGGCCGGCCTGATGAACGTCGCCAACGCCGCCTACTTCGCCGTCTTCGTCCTGTGGGTGGTCGGCGACGGCTCGGCCATGGGGCTGGAACCCGGGGGCTACGGGCTGATGATGACGGCCTTCGCGGCCGGCGCGGTGCTCGGGTCGCCGCTCACCGCATGGGCCACGCGGCTGCTCGGTGAGGCCCGGACGCTGGTCGGGGCGTGGCTGACGACGAGCCTGCTGCTGCTCGCGCCGGTGCTCGTGCCCTCGCCGTGGACGTTGTACCCCACCGCCGTGGTGTGGGGCGTCGTCGGAGCGGCGGCCAACGTGCTGGTCGTCTCGCTCCGCCAGCGGGTGATCCCGGGCGAGCTGCTGGGCCGGGTGAACTCGGCGTACCGGTTGGTCGGGATGGGCGGCATGCCGCTCGGGGCGGCGCTCGGCGGGGTGGTGGCGGAGTTCGCCGGGCTCGCGGCCGTGCTGGCCGGGGCGGCGGGGGTCTGCCTGGTGGCGGTGTGGCTCGCGTGGCGCGCCATGTCGGGGCGAATTTCTGCGGCTCTGACCAGCGAACCTACACTTTCCGACATATCCAGATCACGTTAGGCACCCTACGCCGTGTGCGGAGGTGACATGATTATCCCCGAGCTTGAGGGGACGGTATGCGGGAGATCGGCGGACGGTACCTCCTGAACGAGGAGGCCGGTCGTGGGGGTATGGGAGTCGTCTGGCGGGCGTTCGATCGGCTCCTCCACCGAGAGGTGGCGTTGAAGGAGCTGACTCTGGCCGGTGAGGCAGAGATGGTCCGCCGGCGGGTGCTGCGTGAGGCCAGGATGGCCGCCGGGGTGACGCACCCCAACATCGTCACGGTCCACGACCTGATGGAGGAGGGCGGCAAGCTCTGGATCGTCATGGAGTACCTGCACGGGCTCTCGCTCCACCAGCTGCTCTCCCAGGTGGGCACGCTGCCGGCGCAGTCGGTCGCCGCGATCGGGCAGCACCTGCTCGCCGCGCTGCGCACCGCGCACAAGGCCGGGGTGCTGCACCGTGACGTGAAGCCCGCCAACGTGATGCTGACCGGCGACCGTGTGGTGCTGACGGACTTCGGCATAGCGACGGCCGAGGGCGACATCCGCATGACGACCTCGCGGCGGCTGCGGGGCACGCCGGCGTTCATGGCGCCCGAGCGGTTGCACGGGGGGCCGGCCAGCAAGGAGGCCGACATGTGGTCCTTCGGCGCGACCCTCTACAGCGCCGTCGAGGGCCAGCCGCCCTACCCGGGGCAGGACGCGGCGACGGTGCTCGGCATGGCGCGCAGCGGGCCCTACCCGCCGCCGCGCCGGGCCGGGGTGATGCGTCCCCTGATCGAGGGGCTGCTGCATCACGACCCGGTGCGCCGCTTCACCCCGGAGCAGACGGCGGGCCTGCTCGCCGGCATGCGCGCCAGCGCCTACCAGGCCGCCATCTGACCGGTCACTCCTGGCCGGCGCGGGCCTCGGCCTCGGCGGCGTCCATGGCGGCCGCCTCCTCGGGGGTGGGCGCGGTGCCGCCCAGGTGGGCGGGCTGCCACCACACGCCCGGCGGCACCTCGGGGTAGGTGCGCTGGGCGCGGTCGGCCAGCTCGGTCAGCCGCGCGTGCAGGTCGACCGTGTGCTGGTTGACGTCCTCGCCGCGCTTGGGGTGGAACGGCTCGCCCACCAGGATGGTGATCGGCACGTGCCGCTGGGTGAGCTGCTTGGGCCGCCCCTTGGTCCACAACCGCTGGCTGCCCCACAGCGCCACCGGGATGACCGGCACGTTGGTGGCCTGGGCCATGCGGATCGCGCCGTTCTTGATCTCCTTGACGGTGAAGGAGCGGCTGATCGTCGCCTCGGCGAAGACGCCCACCACCTCGCCGGCCTTCAGCTTGCGCAGCGCGGTGGCGTAGGAGCCGGCGCCCGCGCCCCGGTCGACCGGGATGTGGTGCATGCCGCGCATCAGCGGCCCGGAGATGCGGTGGTCGAACACGTCCTGCTTGGCCATGAACCGCACCCGCCGCTTGGACGGCACCGCGGCGAAACCGGCGAAGATGAAGTCGAGATAGCTGATGTGATTGCTCACCAGCACCGCTCCACCGGTACGCGGAATGTGCTCGGTGCCCTCCATGTGGATGCGGTAGTCGAGCAAACGAAAGAGGGTCGTCGCGGCGGCGATCACCGGCGGGTACACAATCTCAGCCATGACCAGAAGGTAGCCTACTCGGAGCGCTCCGACGGCAGCCGTCCACCTGCGGCGCTTGCCCCGCCGGGAAAACGGGCAGATGTTCTGACCATGAAGAAGCTCCTCAACACGGCCGAGTCCGTGGTTGACGACGCGCTCGACGGCATGGCGGCGGCCCACCCCTCCCTGCGGGTGCGTGACCGGGTGGTCTACCGGGCCGAGGGCCCGCGTCCCGGCAAGGTGGGCCTGGTGTCGGGCGGCGGGTCGGGCCACGAGCCGCTCCACGCCGGATTCGTCGGCCACGGCATGCTCGACGCGGCCTGCCCCGGCGAGATCTTCACCTCGCCGGTGCCCGACCAGATCATCGAGGCCACCAGGGGCGTCGACGGCGGCGCGGGCGTGCTCCACATCGTCAAGAACTACACCGGCGACGTGCTCAACTTCGAGATGGCCGCGGAGCTCGTCGAGGGCGCGGAGGTGGCCCGCGTCCTGGTCGACGACGACGTGGCCGTCCAGGACTCCCTGTACACGGCGGGGCGGCGCGGCACGGGGGCGACGCTGTTCGTGGAGAAGATCGCGGGGGCGCTGGCCGAGGAGGGCGCGCCGCTCGCGGAGGTCGCGCGGGTGGCGGGCGAGGTGAACGAGCGCAGCCGTTCGTTCGGCATCGCCCTGACCTCCTGTACGACGCCCGCCGCCGGCAAGCCGACGTTCGACCTGCCGGAGACGGACGTGGAGCTCGGCATCGGCATCCACGGCGAGCCCGGCCGCGCGCGGGTGCCGATGGCCTCGGCGCGTGAGCTGGCCGCCGTCGCCATGGAGGCGATCCACGGCGACCTGCCGCTCCGCGGCGACCTGCTCGTCATGGTCAACGGCATGGGCGGCACCCCGCTCATGGAGCTGTACGTGGTGTTCGCCGAGGTGGCGGCGTTCGTGAAGGGCAAGAACGCGCGCGTGGCCCGCTCCCTCGTCGGCAACTACGTGACGAGCCTGGACATGCAGGGCTTCTCGGTGACCGTGTGCCGGCTCGACGAGACGTCGGCGCGGCTGTGGGACGCGCCGGTCGAGACGCCCGCACTGCGCTGGGGGCGTTGATGGACACCGGCTTCTTCGTCGCCTGGCTCGACGAGGCGGCCCGGCTCGTACGCCGCGACCGCGACCGGCTGATCGAGCTCGACGCGGCGATCGGCGACGCCGACCACGGCGCGAACCTCGACCGCGGCTTCACCGAGGTCGCCAAGGCACTCGCCGACCGCCCTCCGGGCTCGCCCGGCCAGGCGCTCACCGAGGCCGGCACGGCCCTCATCCGCCGCGTCGGCGGCGCCTCCGGCCCCCTGTACGGCTCGATGTTCCGCCAGATGGGCAGGGCCCTGGAGGCCATGGAGGCGCCGGTGACGCTGGCCCGCTTCGAGGCGGCGTTCGAGGCCGGGGTCGTCGCCCTGGAAACGCTGGGCAAGGCGGCGCTGGGCGACAAGACCATGGTCGACGCGCTGGTCCCCGCCTCGCGGGCGCTGGCGCTCGCCGTACGCGACGGGATCGGGGCGCGGGAGGCGTTCGAACGGGCGGCGGCCGCGGCGGCGGAGGGCGCGCGGGAGACGATCCCGCTCCAGGCGCGCAAGGGCCGGGCCGGCTACCTCGGCGAACGCAGCATCGGGCACGAGGACCCCGGGGCGGCCTCGGCGGCCCTGATCATGGAGGCGCTGGCGTCGGTGGGCGACCGATGGTCGGGCTAGTGCTGGTCTCGCACAGCGCCGGGCTGGCGGCCGAGGCGGCGGCGCTGGCGCGCGGGATCGCCGGTGAGCCCGTTCCGGTGGCGGCGGCGGGCGGCACCGAGGACGGCGGGCTCGGCACCAGCCTCGACCTCGTCGAGAAGGCGCTGCGGGCCGTCGACCAGGGTGACGGCGTGGTGATCATTCCTGATCTGGGGAGTTCGGTGCTGACCTCCCGGCTGGTGGAGGAGGACGGGCGGGTGGTGATCGCGGACGTGCCGTTCGTGGAGGGCGCGGTCGCGGCGTGTGTGGCGGCGTCACTGGGCGGGTCGCTGGAGCAGGTGCTGGCCGCCGCCGAGGAGGCCCGCACCTACCGCAAACTCTGACACCGCCCGCTCAGTGGCCTTTGAACGCCTCCTCCAGCCACCAGGAGCCGCGTTCGCCGGTGATCTTGGCGTGCACCAGGAGGGGGCGGTCGCGCGGGCCCTTGAGCCATTCGGCGACGCCCGCGAGGTCGGCGGGGGCGGTGACGGTGACGGCGGCGAACCCGTGGCCCCTGGCTATCGCCGCCAGGTCGGACGGCGGGAACCTGACCGTGTCCAGCGGATGCCCGTGCGGGCCGAAGTGGTGCACCTCCGCGCCGTACGCCTCGTCGTCGTACACCACGACCACCATGGGCAGGCCCAGCCTGACGACGGTCTCCAGCTCGGCGATGCCCATGAACGCGCCGCCGTCGCCCAGGGCGGCCACCGGGAGCCGGTCGGGGCGGGCCAGGGCGGCGCCGATCGCGGTGGCGAGGCCGAGGCCGACGGACTGGAACGCCTGGGTGAAGCAGAACCCGCCCTCGTCCGGGACATCCATGAACATGGACGGATATCCCATGAAATTTCCGGAATCGACGGACAGGATGCGTTCGATCGGGAGCAGGTCGTCCAGGCCGATCGTGAGCGTCCTCGGGTCGATCCGGCCCCCGCCGCTCTCGTCCTGGTACGGGACCGCCCGCCAGCGCCCTTCGCCCCTGATACGCCGCGCGACCTCGGGCGACCGATACCCGTCGACGCCTTCCGGCTCCGGGTGCCGGGCGGCGAGTGCGCCGGGACCGGAGGGCCGCGTGGCCAGGGTGGCGGCGACGGCTCGTACGTCGCCGGTCACGCCCAGGTCGACGGGCACGTGGGCGCCGAAGGCGGCGGGGTCGAGGTCGACCTGGGCCACCTTCGCCTCGGGCGGGATGAGCGAGCCGTGCCGGGTGGTCCACATGTTGAGCGCGCAGCCCCAGCCGACGACCAGGTCCGCGCCGCGGATCAGCTCGGCCGCCAGCGGGGTGGCGAAGCCGCCGCTCACGTCCAGGTCCCACGGGTCGCCGCGGAACAGGCCCTTGGCGACGGCGGAGGTCGCCAGCAGCGCGCCGGTCCGCTCGGCCAGCAGCTCCAGCTCCCGCCGGGCGTGCCGGGCGCCGCGCCCAGCGACGAACACCGGCCGCCGCGCTCCCTCCAGCATCCGCGTCAGCGCGACCACCTCCCCCTCGGCCACGCTCCCGAGATCGCTCCCGATGCCCGGTGTTCCGGTGCGGAGGGCGTGGGCGGCGGGGATGAGGCGGTCGAGGGAGTCGCCGGCAGGGGTGGACTGGAGGTCGAGGGGGAGGTTCAGCAGGACGGTGCGGCGTTCGTCACGGGCCAGCCGGAACGCTTCCAGCGTCTGCTCGCCGGCCCGCTCAGGATCGGTGACCCGCAGCGGGACCGCGCCCACCGCCACGGCCAGCGCGTCCTGGTCGACGTGGAAGTTGGAGCGGACGTCCGTGGCCTCGCCGGCCAGCACGATCAGCGGCGTACGGCTCTTGGCCGCCTCGGCGAGGCCGGTCATCGCGTTGGTGAGCCCCGGCCCCTGGTGCACGGAGACGAGGCCGACCCCGCCGCTCATCCGGGCGTGGGCGTCGGCCATGGTCGCCGCCCCGCCCTCGTGCCGGGCCGCGACGAAGCGCACCCCCTGACCGGCCAGCGCGTTGGTGACGTGGAAGTTGCCGCTGCCGACCACGCCGAAGACGATCTCGGCGCCGCAGGCCGCCAGGACCCGGCCGACGACTTCCGCGACGATCAACGTTCCACCAGGGCCAGGACGCGGACGGGGCTGCCGGAGCCGCCGACGATGGACAGCGGCGGGGCGACCACGGCGGCGCCGGTCACCGGCAGGCGGTCGAGGTTGCGGAGCTGGGTCAGGCCGTACTTGCCGGCGCCGAGCAGGTAGGAGTGGCAGGGGAAGGCGGGATCGAAGGAGTGGGCGGCGCCCGCGTCGGTGCCGACGGTCTCCACGCCGAGGCCCAGGATCGGGGTCTCGGCGGCCAGCCAGGAGGCGCACTCCGCGGAGATGCCGGGCGTGTGGGGGCCGGTCTCGTCGGCGTTCAGGAAGGCGGCCTGGTCGGCCGAGCGGGCGTCCCAGCCGGTGCGGTAGAGGAGCCAGCCGCCCTCGGGCAGCGGGCCGTTGGCGCGTTCCCACTCCTTGACGTGGTCGATCTGGAGGAGGAAGTCGGGGTCCTTGGCCGCCTCGGCGGCGAAGTCGAGGACGACCGCGGGGGCGATCAGGCTGCGCGGGGGCACCTGGGAGACGTCCTCGCCGTCGCGGGCGGTGACCCAGTGGACCGGGGCGTCGAAGTGGGTGCCGGTGTGCTCGCCGAGGTGGAGGTTGTTCCAGTACCAGGCGGGGCCGCGGTCGTCGTAGCGGCTGATCTCCTCCAGGCGGAGCGGGATCGTGTTGCCGAACGGCTCGGGCAGCTGGAGGATCGGCGTGTCCGCGGTGAGGGGCGCGGTGAGGTCGATCACCTCGATCGCGCCGCTGCGCACACTGTCCACGAAGCTCTGCAACACCGACATGTCATCCTCCTTGATGGGCTGAGCGCATCCTCCTACTGTCGCCCCACCTGTGCAAACATCCTCACCCCTTGAGCCCGCTGAAGCTCATCGTGGCGACGAAGTGCCGCTGGGCCAGCACGAACGCGGCCACCAGCGGCAGCACGGCGACAACGTTCCCCGCCATGAGCGCCGACCACTCGGTGTGCCGCGCCCCGGCGAAGGTGGCCAGGCCCATCTGCAGGGTGTAGGAGTCCTCGGAGGAGATCGCGATCAGCGGCCACAGCAGGTCGTTCCAGGCGCCGAGCAGCGTGAACACGACCAGCGTGGCCAGCGCGGGCCGGGCCAGCGGCAGCACGACGCGGAAGAACACCCCGAGGCGGGAGCAGCCGTCGATGACGGCGGCCTCCTCCAGCTCGCGGGGCAGCGACAGGAAGAACTGCCGCATGAGGAACACGCCGAACGCCGAGGCCAGCCACGGCACGATGGCCGCGCCGAGGGTGTCGATCAGCCCGAGGTTCCTGAACAGCAGGAACGTCGGGATCATGAGCACCTGGGCGGGGATCATGATGGTGGCCATGAGCGCCCCGAACGCCAGGCCGCGGCCCCGGAACGTGATGCGGGCGAAGCCGTACCCGGCGAGGGAGCAAAGGACGACGTGGCCGATCACGGCGGCGACGGCGACGACGACGGTGTTGCCGAGCCAGCGCGGGTAGTCGTCCTCGGTGAAGATGCGGGTGAAGCCGTCGAGGGTGAAGTGCTCGGGCCACAGCTTGGGCGGGTAGGTGTTGATGTCGGCGTCCGGCATGAACGCGGTCAGCGCCATCCAGACCAGCGGCGCGGCGAACAGCAGCGCGAGCGGCATCAGGAACAGGTGGGCGAGGTGGCGCCGCTTCACTTCGTCCCCCTCCACAGGGTCAGGCCGGACACGGCGAGCGTGACGGCGAACAGGACGTAGGCGATGGCGGCGCCGTAGCCGGAGTGGAAGAGCTGGAACGCCTGCCGGTAGAGGTAGAAGACGATCACGGTGGTGGAGTCGAGCGGCTGGCCCTTGGTGGTGGTGTAGACGAGGTCGAACAGCTGCAGGGCGGTGATCGTCTGCCAGATCACCAGGAACACGGTGGCGGGCCGGAGCTGCGGGAGCACGACGTGGCGCAGCACGTGGCGGCCCGCGCCGCCGTCGACCCTGGCGGCCTCGGTGAGCTCGCGCGGGATGTCCTGGAGGGCCGCGAGGTAGACGACGGCGGGCATGCCGACCCCGCCCCACAGCGAGATCACCACGAGGGTGAGCATCGCCTGGTCGGGGTCCTGGAGGAAGCTCATCGCGGGCAGGCCGAGCGCCTTCAGCCCGGCGTTGACGATGCCGAAGTCGGGGTCGAAGACGAAGTTCGCCAGGATGCCCGTGGCGGCGGCGGAGACGACGTAGGGGACGAAGAAGCAGGTGCGGTAGAAGCCGATGAGCCGGATCTTCAGGTTCAGGGCCAGGGCCAGGGCCAGGCCGAGGAGCACCGAGCCGGGCACGAACAGCACGGTGTAGACCAGGGTGTGGCCGGCGGCGGCGCGCAGGTCGGCGTCGCCCAGCAGGTCGCGGTAGTTCCGCAGGCCGACGAAGTCGCCGCCGTTGAGCAGGTCGCCGTCGCGCAGCGACAGCAGCAGCGCCCACGCGGCCGGGAACAGGCTCAGCCCGACGATCACGACCGTGGCGGGCAGCACGAACCCCCAGCCGGTCAGCTCGGGCAGCAGGCGCCGCCGCCGCGCCCGCCGGGCGCCGCTCCCCGCGACCGCCGCCGCCGTCATCGCGCGCGCTCCAGCACGCGGTCGGCCTCGGCCGCGGCCTTGGTCAGAGCCTCCTGTACGGGCGTCCCCCCGACGAGCGCCCGGTCGATGGCGTCCCCGACCTTCTCGGAGAACTCCGGGTACGCCGGCAGGTGCGGCCTGGCCTGCTTGGCGTTGTCCAGGTTGGCGGTGAAGACGTCCATGTCGGGGAAGTCCTTGACGAACTGCGCGTAGGCGGGCAAGGCGGTCGTGGCCTTGCGTACGGGCAGGTTGCCGAGCCCGAGGGTCCACCGGGCGTCCTGCTCGGGACGGGTGAGCCAGGTGAGGAAGTCGGCGGCGGCCTTGGCCCGGCGGGAGCCGTTGTCGAACACGACCCAGTTGTCGGGACCGGCGATGGTCTCGTGGTTGCCGTCGTAGCCGGGCAGCACCTGGACGCCGTAGGAGACCTTGTGGTCGATGACGTCGAGCAGCGCCCACGGCCCGGCGATGACCATGCCGATCTTGCCGCTCTGGAACAACGGCAGAAACTTCTCGCCATTTTGGTCGAGATATACGGACTTGTCCTGGCGGGCCATCGCGCTCCACAGGTCCAGCGCCTTGACCGCCTGCGGCGTGTTGAACGCCGACTTCTTTCCGTCCTGGCTCACGATCGACCCGCCCTGCTGCCAGATCATCGGCCAGAACCGCCACACGGTGTCCTCGGCCCCGGTGACCGGGTACGCGGTGCCGTACACGCCGTCCCTGGTCAGCCTGCGGGCAGCGGCGCGGAAGTCGTCCCAGGTCCAGTCCTTGGCCGGGTACGGCACCCCGGCCGCGTCGAACAGCTTCTTGTTGTAGATCACGGCCAGGTTGTCCACCACGGCCGGGATGCCGACGACCTTGCCGTTCACCTCCGACACGGCCCGCTCCGACGGCCAGAAGTCGTCCCACTCGAACGCGGGGGCCTTCACGGTCGCGGTCAGGTCGTACACCTTGGGGTTCTTGGCCAGGTGCGGCATCCACGTGCCGTACATGTACGCGATGTCGGGCGCCTTGCCGCCGGCCAGCACGGCCTGGACCTTCTGCAGCATGTCGTCCACGTTCGTGGTGCCGACGGCGGGCACGACCTTCACGTCGGGGTGGGCCTTGTTGTAGTCGGCCGCCAGTCGCTCGATGACCTTGGCCTGGGTCTCGACCTGGCCGTGCCACCAGGTGATCTGGACCGGGCCGCCGGCGTCCTCCTGCGACGATCCGCAGCCCGTGAGCAGCGCGGCCGTCAGCAGCACCGCCGCCGCGCGCCTCACGACCGGCTCCGCAGCGACTCGGGCAGCAGGTCGCCGTGGGCCTTCAGCAGCGCCGCGCACAGTTCGTCGATCTGCTCCACGGTCAGGGTGGCGGCCGTGTTCGGATCGGCCATCATGGCGTGGCGTACGTGCTCGGGGCGTCCTTCGGTCGCGGCGCGTACGGTGAGCTCGTTGACGTTGACGTAGGCCCGGTTGAGCGCGGCGCACTGGGCGGGCAGGTCGCCCACGGCGACCGGCCGCACGCCGAGCGCGTCGGCCACGACGGGCACCTCGACCACGCATCCGGCGGGCAGGTTGCCGATCAGGCCGTGGTTGGGCACGTTGCCGTAGAGGGTGCGGCTCGTGCCGGTGGTGAGGCTGTGGATGATCTGCGGGGCGTATTCCATGGTCCCCTCCGCGGTGATCGGCCGGCCCGCCCTGAGCGCGTCGCGGGTGGCCTCGTAGGTGCGCACGTTCTCCTCGCTGATGCCGACGTAGGCGCCCACGGGGATGCGCAGCCGCTCGATCTCGGCCTCGTCGCGCAGGTACCAGGGCACGTACTCGGCCGAGTGCTCGCTCGTCTCGGTCGGGTAGTGGCCGAGCCTGCGGTACATGTCCACCCGGACCCGGCGCAGCATGCCGGGGTCGGCGTCGATGACCGCGTCGAGGCGCGGGTACAGGTCCCGCCCCCCGGACTCGAAGCGCAGCAGCCACGACTGGTGGTTGACGCCCGCGGCCAGGTAGTCGACCTCTTCGTACGGCACGCCCACCAGCTCGGCCAGGTCGTGGGCGGTCCAGTAGATCGAGTGGCACAGGCCGACGACGTTGCGCACGGGCGTGGCCGCCGTCAGGTACCAGACGTTCATGGCCATCGGGTTGGTGTAGTTGAGCAGCCAGGCGTCCGGGCACACCTCGGCCATGGCGTGGCCGATGCGGTCGAGCGCGGGGAAGGTGCGCAGGGCGCGGAAGATGCCGCCGACGCCGATGGTGTCGGCGATCGTCTGGCGCAGGCCGTAGCGGGCGGGCAGGTCGAAGTCGACGCGGGTGGCGTCGATCATGCCGACCTGGATCATGTTGATCGCGAAGTCGGCGCCCTCCAGCGAGCGCCGCAGGTCCAGGTGGGCCGAGACGGTGATGCCCGGCCGGTCGCCGACGATCGCGCGGGCGGCGGCCTCGGCGGTCTCCAGGCGTTCGGGATGGATGTCGTGCAGGGCGACCTCGAAGCCGCCGAGGTCGGTGAAGGCGGCCAGGTCGGCCAGCAGGCCCTGGGTGAACTCGACGCTTCCCGCGCCGAGAAAGGTGATCTTCATAGCTCCTTCCAGGCAGGTTGGGCGGCGGTGCCGCCGGCCGCGCGGGTGGACAGCGAGCCGCAGGTCACGGCCACGTCCAGGCACTCGCGCATGGTCAGGCCGCGCAGTCGCGCGGCGATGAGTCCCGCGTTGAAGCTGTCGCCCGCGCCGACGGTGTCCACGGGCTCGACCGGTACGGCCGGCGCCCGCGTCACCTGTCCGGCCTCCCACGCCAGCGCGCCGTCGGCGCCGTCCTTGACGACGACCGCGGGCCCGAGCGCCCCCAGGCGGGCCGCCACGGCCTCCAGCGACTCCCCGCGAACACCGGCCCCGGCCTCGCCTCGAACGCCGGACAGCCGGGCCGCGACGGCCCTGGCCTCGTCGGCGTTGGGCAGGAACACGTCGGTCTCGGCGAGCACGTCCGCGAGGCCGTCCCACCGGCCCGCCGGGTCGTCGTTGGTGTCCAGCGACGTCGTGGCGCCCGCCCGGCGCAGCTCGGCGAGGAGCGCGGGCAGCCCGGCCGCGAGCCCCGGTTGCAGGAAGTACGACGACACGTGCACGTGCCTCGCCAGCCCGCGCGGCACGTCGTCCGCCGTCAGGAAGGGCAGGCACCCCGGCGAGGTCAGGATCGCCCGGTCCGTGCCGTCGGCGAGCACCACGGTCATCGCCGTGGGCCAGGAGCCGGTCACGCAGCGGGAGACGTCCACGCCGCGCTCGGCCATCGCGCCGAGCACGAACCGGCCGGCCGCGTCGTCGCCCACCCGGCCGACGAACGCGGTGCGCAGGCCGAGCCTGACGGCCCCGCACGCGGTGATCGCGCCGGAGCCGCCGAGCACCAGGTCGCCGCCGGAGACCAGCCGTTCGCGCTGGCCGTACTCCAGCTCCCTGGGGGCGCCGGAGAGGACCACGTCGGGGTTGGCGTCGCCGACGACCAGCAGGTCGAACTCACTGGCCACGGCAGGGCACCCGGTAGGCGTCGAGCTCGTACTTCTTCTTCAGCGAGTTGAAGTTCTGGGCGTTGGACTTCGCGCAGAACTTCGACGTGGCCAGGTTGTACTCCACCTGGAAGACCGCCTTGCCCGCCTTGACGAACTGGTCGTAGCCGTAGCCGCCGTTCTGGGCGGTGGTGCACTCGGCGTGCTCCCAGCACTCCTCGTTGACGGCGAAGTCGAAGTAGGGCAGCAGCTTCGGGATCTGCTCGACGTCGTTCTTCAGCGCCACCGACAGGCCGCGCCTGTGCGCCTCGTTGGCCAGCCAGGTGTTGTACGCGAGCTGGTCGGCCGCCTTGAGCGGGAAGCCGCTGTCGTTGGCGTAGCCGTCGACGTTGTCGGGCTCGACCGCGTCGAACCCGGCCGCCTCGCACATGTCCAGGCGGGCCTTCATGATCGTGCCGAGCTTGCCGGTGTAGGCGCGGACGTCGAGCCAGCGCTCGCCCTCCCACTCCTCCAGCGGCGAGCCGAGCACCTCCTTGGGGAACTGCGCGGCGTCGGGCCGCCAGTCCTCGTACGTGCCCGCGCTGATGTAGCAGACGAGCCCGCGGCCGGGCTTGTCGGCCTTGAGCGCCTTGACGATGGCGCCGTCCTTGGCCGCGAAGCCGTCGATGTCGTACATCTGGACGTTCGGGTACGGCTTCTTCGGCAGCGACGACAGCTGCCACTGCCAGCTCGTGTTCAGGGCCGGCTTCCAGCAGCCGTCGCAGGGCACCGGAGCGGGCAGGGCGGCGGGCACGACGGCGGCCCGCGCGGGGGCCGGGAGAAGGGCGGTGGCCGCCAGGGCGGCGGCGGAGACGAGCACAGGAAGACGCATGGTCACTCCTCGCGAACGATGGGGTTCGGGATTCGTGGCGATGCGTACTGTTCCGCACTCTCCGTACCGCGTCCGTGCCGGGGACGCCGGAGTGGCGTGGCCCATAGAACGTAGGGCGATCACGCCAGCACGCTCAGCGTGCCTCCCTTCTGTTGCCGCATAGAATTGCGCGTTGTTGCTCCGTTGTCCAGAGTTTGCGGCAGGAAAGCGTCACACCTTGGTCCACTGTGCGCATCCGGCCGTCTGGAAGGCCTTGTCTGCGGGCTGGATGGTGACGCTCGCCGGGCCGTTCGGGGCGCCCGCGTCGATCACCGCGGCGGGGCTGGGCGACGTGCTGTTCAGCCGGGCCCAGAAGCAGTTGGTCGAGCCGGGGACCGGACCGGTCGTGCGGTAGGTGCCGGGCTGGATGTCCACGCCCACGACGAGCGTCCGCATGGTCGCGGCCGGGCCGGTGCTCCCCGTCGGCAGAGCGGCCGGACCGGTCTGCGCGGGCCCGGTCGGGGCGGGGCCTGTGGGTCCGGGCTGAGTGGGACCCGTCCGGGCGGGGCCGGGGTCGGTGGACTGCTGGGGCTGGCCGGTGGGCTGGTCAGTGGGTGGGCCAGTGGGCGGATCGGTGGGCGGGTCGGTGTCCTCGGCCGTCACCGTGACCGTGGGCGCGGGCGCCGCCGACGACTCTCCCGCGCCGAACCCGACGAAGACGCCCAGCAGGAAACCCAGCACCGCGGCCAGCCCGGCCACCAGCAGGATGATCGTCGGACTGTTCGTCGCCCGAGGGTACTCAGGAGGGGGTCCGTACATCACGGACCCAAGGGTGCCATCCCTGTCAACGGTGGAGGTAGTCGACGAGCGACGCCTTCTCCGTCTCCAGCTCCTCGATCGCGCTCTTGACGACGTCGCCGATGCTGACGATGCCGACCAGGCGGCCGTTCTCGACCACGGGCATGTGGCGGAACCGGTGGGTCGTCATCGTGCGCCGCAGCTCCTCGACGTTGTCGCCGGGCCCCGCCGTGCGCACCTCGGTCGTCATGATCGACGAGACCGGCGCGTCGAGGATCTCGGCGCCCCGGTCGTGCAGGCGGCGTACGACGTCGCGCTCGGAGACGATGCCCTGGATCGTGGCGCCGTCGGTCGAGACGACGACCGCGCCGATGTTGTGGTCGGCGAGTTTGCCGAGCAGTTCCCGGACCGTCGCCGCAGGCGCCACCGTGGTCACGGCGCTTCCTTTGCCGCGCAGGATCGTCCCGATGAGCATGTGCACCACCTCTGCTCCTGATGTTCCCCGGGCCCGACCCGGCTTATGCCCCCTCCCCCCAGGCAAACAACCCGGTGGGGACGACGTCAAGCGGTCAAATAGGCTGGCTTG
>JABFVJ010000488.1 GCA_013362835.1 Nonomuraea sp.
CCGGGCGTGAGCGCGGCCGCCGCGCCGGAGCCCGCCACGAACGCGGGCCCTTCGAGCAGCGTGATGGGCTCGCCGCGATGGTTCTTCCGCGTCCAGCGCCCGCCCAGGTCGGCCGGTCGGTTCCGGGTGAAGGCGGAGTAGGCGGCGCGGGCGGCGGCGGCGCCGATCGCGGCGCCGGCCAGCGCGTAGAGCAGGCCACGGGCCATGTCAGCTCCCTGACGAGGACGGTGTAGGTGTGACGGTGGGCAACGCGGGCTGGCCGCCTGAGGCGTTCTTGCCGCCGTAATCGCCGGCGCGCCCGCTCAGTTGCTCCCGGAGAGCGTAGACGATCACGACGCGGCCCGCGGGCATATCGGCGGTGTCGACCGTGGACACGCGCTTGGAGATCTCGCTCTCGTCGCCCAGGGCGGTGATGACCCCCCCGGTGACGGCGGCGTTGGCCGCGGTGCCCGCGAGCACCAGGCCCTTGCCCGCGGTGTCGAACTTGTCGGCCACCGAGACGAGCGCGCCCGCCTGCGTCTCGGCCTGCTCGCCCTCGTACGGCTTCTCCGGCACGAACATCACGGCCAGCGTGGCCCGCTTGGCGGGGTCGCCGTCGGTGGTGAACAGCCCGCCGGTCTCGAACCCGCTGATCACGGCGGCGGTCGCGGGGTTGGCGGTGCCCGCCTGCGCCTGATCGGTGGTGAGGAACGTGGCGCCGAGCAACGTGGCGGCCTTGTCCCAGGTGGTGGCCGTGGCGGGGAAGACCATGTCGACCGGTTTGAGCTGGTTGACCAGGCCGTCGAGCACGCCGGTGCGCTGGGGGTCGAGGAACTTCTCCGTCAGCGTGACGCGGCCGCTCACCTCGGCGCCGGCCTCTTCGAGCACCTGCTGCTCGGCCTCGCGGAAGGTGGTGCTCGACCCCGGCGTCTCGACCAGGAGCACGCGCTGGCCGGTCAGCTCGCCGGCGACCAGCTTCGGCGTCATGGTGGTGACGAAGCCGTCGTTGACCGCCTCCCGGCCCTGCAGCACGTCGATCTGGGCGCGCAGCTCCTCTTTCGTCTTGGTGAGCTGCGCGCTCACCTCCTGCGCGGACTTGACCGCGGGCTCCTGCAGCAGCGTGGTGCCGAGGACGATGCCCACGGCCAGGGCCAGGAAGATCGCGACGATGGAGACGAGGTGGTAGCGAAAATCGATCACGAGAAGAGTCCGACCAGCCAGAAGATGAATGCGTTCCAGACGTCTTGCAGGCCGTTCAGCCAGGTTTGGCCGATCGGTGACAAGAAGAGCGCGACCCCCATGGTGATCAGCGCGGTGATCACCAGCAACAGCAGCTGGGAGGTGGTGATGCGGCTGCGGTAGAGCCTGCTCACGCCCTTGGCGTCGATGAGCTTGCTGCCGATGATCAGCCGGGTGAGGAAGGTGCTGGCCATGCCGGAGCGGCCCTTGTCGAGGAACTCCTCCAGCGTGCCGTGGGTGCCGACGGCGACGATCAGCTCGGCGCCCTTGTCGTCGGCCAGGATCATGGCGATGTCCTCGCTGGTGCCGGTGGCCGGGAAGATGACCGCCTCGCGGCCGAGCTGGTGCACGCGCTCCAGCCCGGGGGCCCGGCCGTCGCGGTAGGCGTGGACGACGAGCTCGGCGCCGCAGGTCAGAGCCTTGGTCGAGACGGAGTCGAAGTCGCCGACGATCACGTCGGGCAGGTAGCCGGCCTCCAGCAGCGCGTCGGCCCCGCCGTCGACGCCGATGAGGATAGGGCGGTATTCCCTGATGTAGGGCCGGAGGGTGGCGATGTCTTCCTTGTAGTGATATCCGCGCACCACGATGAGGACATGTCTGCCCTCCATCACGGTGCGGATCTCAGGCACGCCGACTCCGTCGATGAGAAGCTTGCCCTCACCGCGAACGTACTCCATCGTGTTGACGGCGAAAGCCTCGATCTGCACGGCCAGCCCGGCGCGGGCCTCGGCCATGGCGGCCTCCACGGCCTCGGCCGTCTGCGCGTCGCCCTTGCCGACGACGTCGTCGTCGAGGTAGACCACGCCGTCGTTGAGCCGGATGACGTCGCCGTCCTTGATCCGCTCGAACAGCTCCGGATTGGCGTTGTCGACGAACGGGACGCCCGCCTCCAGCAGGATCTGCGGCCCCAGGTTGGGGTAACGCCCGCTGATGCCGGACGCGACGTTGATCACGGCCGCCGCCCCGCACGCCACCAGCGCCTCCGCGCTGACCCGGTCAACGTCGACATGGTCGATAATCGCGATTTCCCCGGGCTGGAGGCGTTTGGTGAGCCTCTTGGTACGCCGGTCGATTCTCGCCACTGCCGTTACACCGGGAAGGTCACCGACCTTCCTGCCACGGAGGCCCGGCATCCTGCTCCCCGGAACCTTCATCAAGACCATCCTGCCAGAGTGAAACAGCGCGGAGGCCAAGCACTACGCGGTGTGTCCACTTTGTCGCTGAGGATCACCTGTCTGCCGCTGCGAGGCCCAGCAGCTCTTCCGCGTGCGCCCGGCCCAGCTCCGAATCCTCCAGCCCGGCCAGCATGCGCGAGAGCTCGCGCACCCTTCCCTCGTGGTTGAGCGTGACGACGCCGCTGCGTACGACGCTGCCGTCGCTCGCCTTCTCGACCACCAGATGCTGGTCGGCGAACGCGGCCACCTGCGGCAGGTGGGTGACGACTATCACCTGCGCGGTGCGCGCCAGCCTGGCCAGCCGGCGCCCGATCTCGACCGCGGCCTTGCCCCCGACCCCGGCGTCGACCTCGTCGAACACGAACGTCGGCACCGGATCGGCCCCCGCGAACACGACCTCGATGGCGAGCATCACCCGGCTCAGCTCGCCGCCGGAGGCGCCCTTGTTCAGCGGCAGCGGCGGCGCGGCGGGGTGGGCGGACATCCGCAGCTCGACCTCGTCGACGCCCTCGGGCCCGAACTCCTGGCTCTGGGTGAGCTGGACCACGACCCTGGCGTGGGGCATGGCGAGCGCGGTCAGCTCCTCGGTCACGGCCTGGCCGAAACGCTCGGCGGCGGCCTGGCGCACCTTGGTCAGGTCGGCGGCGAGGGCGGTGAGCCGGGCGGTCAGCTCCTCGTACTCGCGGGTGAGCTCCTCGATGCGCTCGTCGTCGCCTTCGAGCTCGGTCAGCCGGCTCGCGGCCTGCTGGGCCCAGGCGAGGACTCCGGCGCTGTCCTGGGCGTATTTCCTGATCAGGGAGGACAGCACGGACCTGCGCTCCTGCACGACGGCGAGGCGAGTGGGGTCGGCCTCGATCGACTCTGCGTAGGCGGCCAGGTCGGTGGCCACGTCGGAGATCAGGTATCCGGCCTCGGCCAGGCGGTCGGCCACCCCGGCGAGCTGGGAGTCGTAGTCGCGTACGGCCTCGACGGCGGCGCGGGCCTCGCCGAGCAGCGAGATCACGTCGCGGGCGCCGCCCGCGGCCTCCATCGGATCGCCGAGCAGCGCGGTGTGGGACGTCGTCGCGGCGCTGCGCAGCGCGTCGGCGTGCGAGAGCCGCTCCTCCTCCTCGCGCAGGTCGGCGTCCTCGCCCGGCTTGGGGTCGACCTTCTCGATCTCCTCCAGGCCGAACCGCAGCAGGTCGGCCTCCTGGGCGCGCTCCCTGGCCCTGGTGGTCAGCTCGTCGAGCAGCGCGGCCACCTGCTTGTGCCGCTTGTACGCCTGCGTGTACGCCCGCAACGGCTTGACCAGCTCGTTGCCCGCGTAGCGGTCGAGCGAGGCGCGCTGCCTGGCGGGCTGGAGCAGCCGCTGCTGGTCCATCTGCCCGTGCACCGCGACCAGGTCGTCGGCCAGGTAGGTCAGCGTGCCGACGGGCACGGTACGGCCGCCGAGCCAGGCCCTGGACCTGCCCTCGGCCGAGACGGTGCGCGAGATGATCAGCTCGCCGTCCTCGATCTCACCGCCGATGTCCTCGACCTGCTGGGCCACGCGGCCGCCGGGCTCGATGACGAGCGTGCCCTCGACGGTCGCCTTGTCAGCCCCCGGGCGGACGCGCGAGGGGTCGGCCCGCCCGCCGAACAGCAGCCCGAGCCCGGTGACGACCATCGTCTTGCCCGCACCGGTCTCGCCGGTGACCACGTTGAAGCCCGGCGAGAGCTCGAGAACGGCCTCGTCGATGACGCCGAGCCCCTGGATGCGGACCTCCTCGACCCTTGGTCGCACTGCCCACTCCCGTCACTGCCGTGCCTGCCGGCCGGATGTCTGTCTCCGGACACCTGTTGCCCACGTGATCCTACGCGTTCCGCCCTCCATTCATTCAGGGTCGCACTCTCCCGCGCCATCCCTGAACGGGTAGCTCGAACTTGGCGACCAGCCTGTCGGTGAACGGCGCGCCGGTGCTCTCCAGGCCGTGCAGGCGGGCCAGGAGCACCGGTTCGGTGCCCCTGCGGACCTCCACGCGCGCCCCTGGCGGCAGGTCGAAGCGGCGGCGGCCGTCGCACCACAGGACGCCGCCCGGCGTCTCCGGCAGGATCTCCACGGCCAGCGTGGAACGCGGCGAGACCACCAGCGGCCTGGCGAACAGCGCGTGGGCGCTGATAGGCACCAGGAGCAGCGCCTCGACCTCCGGCCAGACCACCGGGCCGCCCGCCGAGAACGCGTAGGCGGTCGAACCGGTAGGGGTGGCGCAGATCACGCCGTCGCAGCCCCAGCGGGACAGCGGCCGCCCGTCGATCTCGGCGACCATCTCCAGCATGCGCTCCTGTTTTTCGACCGTGGCCTCGTTGAGCGCCCAGGTGTCGGCGATCACCCGGCCGTTCTGCCTGGCCAGGACGTCGATCGTCATGCGCTCCTCGACGTCGTAGCGGCCCGCGACCACGCTGTCGACCGCCGCGGCCAGGTCGGCCACCTCGGCCTCGGCCAGGAACCCGACATGACCCAGGTTGACCCCGAGCAGCGGCGTTCCGGCGGGTTTGGCCAGCTCGGCCGAGCGCAGCAGCGACCCGTCGCCGCCGAGCACGATCATGACCTCGGCGTCCTTGGCCGAGCCGGGGTCGTCGCTGGGCACGATCTCCACCCTGCCGCAGCCGATGTCACCGGCCTCGGTGTCGAGGACGCGTACGGTGATGCCCGCGTCGACCAGGCGGTTGATGACCAGCCGGGCGCTCTCTACGGCGGCTCCCCGCCCGGTGTGGACGGCGACCAGCACGGTGCGGTTCATTGCGGCCCTTCCGCGACGGCACGCTGGATCTCGGCTTCGAGCTCGGCGACGGGCGGCTCGCCCTCGCCTTTGCCCAGCCAGAGCAGATATTCGACATTTCCTGACGGACCGGGCAGCGGGCTCGCGGTCACACCCCGCACGCTCAGCCCCAGCTCCACCGCCTTGGCGGCGGCCTCACGGACGGAACGGGCGCGCAGCTCGGGGTCGCGCACCACCCCGCCCGCCCCCACGAGCTCCTTGCCCACCTCGAACTGCGGCTTGACCAGCATGACGAAATCGGCCCGCGACGCGGCCACCCGCGCCAGCGCCGGCAGCACCAGCCGCAGCGAGATGAACGACAGGTCGCCGACGATCAGCGTCGGCGGCTCGCCCACCATCTCGGGGGTCAGGTCGCGGACGTTGACGCGCTCCATCACGCTCACCCGCTCGTCGGTGCGCAGCGACCACGCGAGCTGCCCGTAGCCGACGTCGACGGCGAGCACGTGCGCGGCCCCGCGCCGCAGCAGCACGTCGGTGAACCCGCCGGTGGAGGCGCCCGCGTCGAGGCACCCGCGCCCCTCCACCGACAGGCTCTCGAACGCCTCCAGCGCCCCGAGCAGTTTGTGCGCTCCCCGCGAAACGTAGTCGGGCCCGTCGGCCGACTCCGCGACCACGATGGCCGAGGCGGTCTCCACCTGCGTCGCGGGCTTGCTCGCCCGCTGCCCGCCGACGCTCACGCGCCCGGCCTCGATGAGCTGGACGGCCTGCTCGCGGGACCTGGCGAGGCCCCGGCGCACCAGCTCGCTGTCGAGACGAATCCTCCGGCTCACCGCTCGTCCAGCGCCTCTTCGTCGACGGCGGCGAGAGTGGACTCCAGCTTCGAGAACGCCTCGTCGAAGACGGCCACGTGCTCGCTCACCGGCAGCTCGCCCACCTGGCCGAGATCGGCCACGATGGCGTCGACCCGCTCGTCACCGGTCACCTCCGGCAGCTCACTCATGACTCGACCGTAACGCCTCGCGCGAGCGCCCGGGACCTTGGCAGGCGTGTCATGCGTTGAAGGTCATACAGGGGTGCTAGTGATGTGGAACGCTACCGACCGCAAAGGGAAGAAAGGATGCCCAACATGGCAAGCGTCGAGGAGTGCCGGGCGGCACTGGCCAAGCTCGTCGCCCAGTTCGACGAGATCGGCGCGGAGGATCGTGCCAAACACGTGGTCGAGCGCACGGTCAGCGCACGGGTGTCCGATCTCGGCGTGAGCTTCTACGGCCGGCTGCACCACGGGGGGCTCGATCCGTTCACCGAGGAGCCGCCGGCCGGGGGCAGGCCCGCCGACGTCAAGATCACGATCGTGAGCGACGACCTGGTCGCGCTGGTGGACGGCGAGCTGGATCTGGCGCGCGCGCTGCTCGGGGGGCGGGTGAAGATCGACGCGAGCTTCGGCGACCTGCTGCGTCTGCGGAAGCTGATCTGAGCGCCGCTTCCTTGATCGACGGCTTCGTCAACGGTTATGCGCCGGGCGAACACCCTCCTGCCCGAGGCGATCCAGCGCCTCCTTGACGGCGTCCTCGTCGGCCTGTCCGTCCCCCGCCACGGCCCAGGCCGCGTCGCAGGCGGCACGCAGGCCGTCGACCCGGGTGCCGTCCCCTTCGAGCCGCAGGGCACCGTCCTTCCACTCGGCCCGCCATCCGCCGCAGGTCCCCTCGTGCACCTCGGGGTAGGGCCGGAGCAGCGCGCCGAGGTCCTCGGCGAGGTAGGTGGGCCGGTGCGGGGGCGCGGCGGTCAGCACGTCGAGGGGCGTGGCGACCCCGGTGAACACCAGCAGGCTCTCGACCCCGGCGTTCGACGCGCCCTCGATGTCGGTGTCCAGGCGGTCCCCCACGACCAGGGGTCTCCGGGCGCCCGTACGGATCATCGACTCCCGGTGCAGCGGCGGATCCGGTTTGCCCGCATAGACCGGTTCGACGCCGGTCGCGGTGGCGATGACGCGGACCATGGCGCCGTTGCCCGGGAGTTCGCCCCGGCCGGTCGGCATGGTGCTGTCGCCGTTGGAGGCCACGAACAGCGCGCCCTGCCGTACGGCCAGCGTCCCTTCCGCCAGCAACCCGTACGAGAGGCCCGGCGCGATCCCCTGCACCACGGCCACGGGCGACTCGGCGGCCGTGGACACGGGCTTCAGACCATGGGCCCGTACGGCCGTCCGCAACCCGGAACCGCCCACGACCAGCACCGCCGCGCCGGGCGCCACCCGTTCGGCGATCAGTCGCGCGGCCGCCTGAGCCGAGGTCACGACATCCGACGCCGTGGCGGGCACGCCGAGTTCGCGCAGATGGGCGGCGATGGCGGCCGGTGTCCTGGACGCGTTGTTCGTCACGTACGCGAGGCGTACGCCCTTGCCCTGCGCCTCCTCCAGCGCCCGCCTGGCCCCGGGCACCGCGTGACTACCCAGGTAGACCACGCCGTCGAGGTCGAGCAGCAGGGTGTCATAGCCGTCGATCAGCACAGCGCCTCTTCCCGTTTGACTCTCACGCCGCGTGAGACTTTAGCGTCGCCCTCGTACCCCGTCACAGGAAGGACGACCATGTCAGGCGAGCTCAACCTCACCACCGAGGACCGCGCGGAACTCTTCGGCGACTTCGATCATGACGCACACGCGGCGGAGGCCGGCCGGCGGTGGGGCGGCACGGACGCCTGGACCGAGTCCGGGCGCCGCACGTCGTCGTACACGAAGGAGGACTGGGAGCGGTTCGGGCAGGAGGCCGCCGACCTCAACGCGCGCCTGGCCGACGCCATGGACTCCGGCGCCCCGGCCGACGGCCACACGGCGAAGGCCCTGGCCGAGGAGCACCGCGCCCACATCACCCGCTGGTTCTACGACTGCACCCCCGAGATCCACCGCGGCCTCGCCGACCTGTACGTCTCCGACCCCCGCTTCACCGCGTCCTTCGACCGGACGTCCCCGGGACTCGCGAACTACCTCCGGACCGCCATTCTCGCCAACACCCCATGGCCCTGACCGAATTCACATCTCCCGGCGAGCCCGCAGAGTCGCGCGGACGCTCTTCAAGGCCGACACATAATGCCGCTCGTCGGGCCGCATCGCCACGGCGATGGCGAGCGGCTCCTGAGCGCCTTCCAAATCTCCCGTACGCCACAACGACAGTCCGAGCCCGAAGTACGCATAGTCCTCAGCCGGATTGGCGTCCACGATCTGC
>JABFVJ010000405.1 GCA_013362835.1 Nonomuraea sp.
GGCAGAGACCTGCTGCCCCAGGCCGCCGGGTCGTGCTGCGGCTCCGGCGGCTGCCACTGAGCCGTCCTCGACCGCTCCACCGGCCCGGCGGCGAGCCGGTGGAGCGGGCCCGTCGAGCAGCACCAGCGGGGTTCGCGCCGCCGCGTGAGACGTGGGTGGTGACTCCCGTGACGACCGAGCAGAGCGTGAGCGCCCTACTCGCCGAGATGATCGAGCAGGGTCCTGCTGATGTCCTCCCGCTGGCGCAGCTGCTCGGGCGAGAGCACGTCGACCAGGTGCGACCGGACGCTCGTGACGTGCGGCGGGGCCGCCGCGCGCAGCGCCTCCAACCCCTCGTCGGTCAGTACGGCGAGCCATCCGCGCCGGTCGGCCGCGTAGTGCTCGCGGCGCACCCGGCCCGCCTGCTCCAGCTTGTTCACCGCGTGGGAGATGCGCTCGGCTTGGAACGCGCCCATTTGGCCAGCTCGGCCATCCGCAGCGTGTGATCCGGCGCCTCCGACAGCATGACCAGCAGCTCGTAGTAGGTGAGCGGCATGCCCGACGCCTGGAGGTCGCGGTCGAGGGCCGGGGAGCGCGCGGGCGCAGGCCGAGCGGGCGGTCAGGTTCGCCCGCGTGCTCAGCGAGGCGCGGTCGGCCGCCTGACCGCCCACAGGCTGTGGACGGCGCACGCGGCGGCGGCGCCCACGGCGTACCAGAACAGGTCGGGGGCGTTGAAGGTGCTGCCGAGCAGCGGTCGCAGGAGTGGCGGGATCTCGCCGAGCTGGGCGAACTCTATCGCCCAGCTCAGCCCGGCCGCCACCGCCGCGGCGACCCACGGCCGCACCCGCGGCAGGGCCAGGACGACGAGCGTGTAGATCAGCACGGTGTAGAGAGCGTCGCCCGCGTACTTCGGGACCGGCCCGTCCCACAGCAGCCGGACGGCGAGCCCGGCGGCGATCGTCAGGAGGGCGGCGAGGAGAACGGGCAGGCGGGGCACCGGATCACGGTAGCGTCAAGGGTACTGAAAATTTACACCGCCAAAGGAAACGAGAATGAAACAATTTTCCGCCACTCGTTGACACGCGGTCTCCGTATGGTGTGCCTTTTCCTACACAGGAACCCCCCGCCTGAAGGTGAGGCATTATGAGGAAATGGTTCGCGAGCCTGGCAGTGCTGGGTGTAGCGCTGTTAATGGCAGGCCAGGGTGCGACTGCGGCCCAAGCCCAGGAACCCGCGGCGGGGAAGAAGATCGTACGCGTCGGAGCGACCCAGTCGATGGACTCCATGAACCCGTTCCTGGCGGTCCGGCTGGTCTCGACCTCGATCCACCGCTGGATGTACGGCTACCTCACGGTGCCCGACTCCAAGACGCTCCAGCCCAGTCCCGACCTCGCCGAGTCGTGGACGACGTCGGACGACGGGCTCACCTGGACGTTCAAGATCCGTAACGCCAAGTGGTCCGACGGCCAGCCGGTCACGGCCGAGGACGCCGCCTGGACGTTCAACAAGATCATGACGGACGAGGCGGCCAAGACCGCCAACGGCCCGGCCACGGAGAACTTCGAGAGCGTCACCGCCAACGGCCAGGACTTGATCATCAAGACCAAGGCCCCGCAGGCGTCCATGCTGGAGAACCCGATCCCGATCATGCCCAAGCATGTGTGGGAGAAGGTCACCGACATGGCCAACTACGAGGCGGAGACGTACCCGACGGTCAGCAGCGGCCCGTACATCGCGGTCGAGCACAAGAAGGACCAGTACGTCAAGCTGAAGGCCAACCCCGACTACTGGCGCGGCAAGCCCAAGATCGACGAGCTGCAGGTCATCTTCTACGACAACCCGCAGGCCGCCATCGCCGCGCTGAAGAAGGGCGACATCGACCTGCTCGGCCGCATGACGCCGCCGGAGTTCGAGGCCATCCAGAACGACCCGAACATCGAGGCGTGGAACACGCAGGGCCGCCGGGCGGCGTACCTGCAGATCAACCACGGCGCCACCACCACCGACGACAAGCCCATCGGCGACGGCCACCCGGCGCTGAAGGACCCGAAGGTGCGTCAGGCGCTGCACTTCGCGATCGACAAGCAGAAGCTGGTCGACGAGGTGCAGAACGGGCTCGCCAAGCCGGCCGACGGCTCGATCGTCCCGCCCATGTACAAGGACTTCTTCTGGGAGGCCACGGGTGACGAGAAGGTCACCTACGACGTGGCCAAGGCCAACAAGATCCTCGACGACGCCGGCTACAAGAAGGGCGCCGACGGCGTCCGTACGATGCCCGACGGCAAGCGCAAGCTGGAGTTCCGCTTCAGCATCCACACCGACACGCCGATCGAGGACAAGCTCGCCGAGTACCTGACCGGCTTCTTCAAGGAGATCGGCGTCACGCTGACCACCAAGAAGCTCGACTCCAGCAAGTTCACCGAGGAGACCGGCGTCACGGCGCTGTTCGACATCGCGATCAGCGGCTGGTCGGTCAACCCCGACCCCGAAGAGGTCCTGGCCACCCACCTGTGCAGCCGCAGGCCGGCCCCGGGCGGCGAAGGCGGCGGCACCGAGTCGTTCTACTGCGACCCGACCTTCGAGAAGCTCTACCAGGAGCAGCTCAAGGAGCTCGACCGGCCCAAGCGCGCCGACCTCATCAAGAAGATGGAGGAGCGCCTCTACACCGACGCCCCCGTCATCGCCATCTACTACACCAACGACCTTGAGGGTTACCGCAAGGACCGGATCACCAGCATCACCCCGATCCCCGAGGACAAGGGCCTCCTGTACGGCGGCAGCGGCTACTGGCCGTTCTACACCGTCGACGTCAAGGCGACCGCGGTCAGCGGCTCCGGCGCCGACGGCGGCTCCAACACGGGTCTCATCGTCGGCGTGGTCGGCGGCGTGGTGGTCATCGGCCTCGCGGCCTTCCTCCTGACCAGGCGGCGCAAGAGCGTCGCGGACGAGCGCGAATGACAACACCGCTCGAAGCGGCAGAGCCCGCCGTCGCCCAGGCGGCGGGCCCTGGTGACGACCGCCCCGCCCGCCACGGCACGCTGCGTTACGCGCTGTCGAAGGCGGGCGGTGCGTTGTTCAGCATCGCCGCGGTGATCGTGGGCACGTTCTTCGTGTTCCGGCTGCTGCCCGGCGACCCCGTGCGGAACCTGGCGCAGGGCCGCAACATGACCCCCGCGCAGCTCGACCTGGAACGTCACCGGCTCGGCCTCGACAAGCCCGTGATCGACCAGTTCTTCGACTTCGTGGGCAAGACGCTCAGGCTCGACCTCGGCCTCTCCTACGAGTACAAGCGGCCGGTGCTCGACCTCATCGGCGAGCGCATCGGCCCGACCCTGCTGCTGGCCGGGACCGGCCTGGTCATCGCGGTCAGCCTCGGCCTCTGGCAGGGCACCAGGGCGGGCTGGCGGCGCGGCAGCACGTTCGACCGCTTCTCCACCGGCACGTCGCTGGTGTTGTGGTCGGTGCCCACGTTCTGGCTCGGCCTGCTGCTGATGATGGTGTTCGGCGTCGGCATCGGCCCGATCCCCGGCGTCCTGCCCTTCAGGGGCATCGAGAGCGTCGACGCGCCGGACGGCTTCGCGTACGTGCTCGACGTCGCCTCCCACATGGTGCTGCCGTGCCTGACGCTCGTGGCGGTGATCTACGCCCAGTACCTCCTGGTCATGCGGTCGTCGCTGCTGGAGGAGGTCAGCCAGGACTACATCACCGTGGCACGTGCCAAGGGCCTGCGCGACGACGACGTACGCCGCCGCCACGCGGTGCCCAACGCCCTGCTGCCCACGGTGACGCTGGTCTTCATGCGCATCGGCTTCGTGGTCGGCGGCGCGGTCACCGTGGAGACGATCTACACCTGGCCCGGCCTGGGACAGCTGTTCTACCGGGCGGTCCGGGTGCCCGACTTCACGCTCATGCAGGGCACGTTCATGCTCATCACCGTGGCCGTGATCCTCATGAACACGCTGGCCGACGTGCTCTACCACGTCCTCGACCCGAGGGTGAGGTCGGCATGACGAGTGTCGCCGCGACTCGCAGACGACAGGCGCTGGCCAACTTCTGGACCGACTTCCGCAGGCACCGCGCGGGGGTCGTCGGCACGACGATCCTCTTCGTCGCCGTGGTGCTCGCGCTGATCGCGCCGCTGTTCATCGACGAGAGCGTGACGAACGTCGTCGACGCCCCCGGCGAGGAGTTCGACGGCCCGAGCCTGGCCTTCCCCTTCGGCACGGACGAGTCCGGCCGGTCGATCCTGCTGATGATCTGGTGGGGCTCGCGGACCTCGCTGCTCATCGGCTTCCTCGCGGCGCTGCTCAGCATCGTGATCGGCATGGTCATCGGCATCGCCGCGGGGCACTTCACCGGCTGGATCGGCGGCGCGCTGATGCGGGTCACCGACTGGTTCCTGGTGCTGCCCTCGCTGGTGACGGCGCTGGTCCTGGCGGCCATCCTCGGCGGCAGCACGTTCACGATCATCATGGCCATCGGGGTCACCACCTGGCCCTCGACGGCCCGGCTGATCAGGGCGCAGACGTTCGCCGTCGAGGCCAGGCCCTACATCGAACGTTCGAAGGCGCTCGGCGCGGGCCACTGGCACATCACCACCCGGCACGTGCTGCCCAACGTGGCCCCGCTGCTGCTGGCCAGCACGACCCTGGAGGTGGCCAGCGCGATCGTCACCGAGTCCACCCTGGCCTTCCTCGGCGCCAGCGCGAACAAGACCTCGTGGGGCACGATGTTGCGCGGCTCCTACGACTACGGAGCCGCCAACGAGGGCGCCTGGTGGTACATCATCCTCCCCGGTCTGGCCATCCTCGTGGTCGTCATGGCGTTCACCCTCGTCGGGCGGGCGCTGGAGGCCGTGCTCAACCCCAGGCTCAGGAGGGCGGCATGAGCTTCCTCGAACTCGACGATCTCTCGGTGACCTACCGCATCGCCTCGGGCGAGGTGCCCGCGGTACGCGGCGTGTCGCTGACCCTCGACTCCGGAGCGGCACTCGGAGTCGCCGGCGAGTCGGGGTCCGGCAAGTCGACGCTGGCCATGGCGCTGCTCAGGCTCCTGCCCAAGAGCACGCGCGTCGGCGGCCGGATCCTGCTCGACGGCGAGGACGTCCTCGCCATGAAGTGGGGCCGCATGCGGGCCGTACGGTGGGCCGAGGCGTCCATCGTGTTCCAGGGCGCGCAGCACGGGCTCAACCCCGTGCGCAGGATCGGCGAGCAGATCGCCGAGCCGCTGCTGGTGCACGGCCTGGCCAAGCCGGAGGGCGCCCGCAAGCGGGTCGCCGAGCTGCTCGAACAGGTCGGCCTGCCCGCCTGGCGGGGCCGCAGCTACCCGCACGAGCTGTCGGGCGGCCAGCGGCAGCGCGTGATGATCGCGATGGCGCTCGCCTGCTCGCCCAAGCTGATCATCGCCGACGAGCCCACGACGGCGCTCGACGTGATGGTCCAGGCGCAGGTCCTGACGCTGATCAAGGACCTGGTCGCCGAGCACGGCATCTCCCTGATCATGATCTCGCACGACCTGTCGGTCCTCGCCGACGTCTGCGACCGCCTCGCGGTCATGTACGCCGGCCGCGTCGTCGAGCACGGCCCCTCCCGCGAGGTCTTCCACGACGCCAAACATCCCTACAGCAGGGCGCTCGCGGCCGCGTTCCCGACCGTGGGCGACCCGGTCTCGCGGCTCGCGCCGAAGGGCCTCGGCGGCGACCCGCCCGACCCGATGCAGCTCCCGTCCGGCTGCTCGTTCCACCCGCGCTGTCCGGTGGCGCTGGAGGAGTGCGCGACCCACGACGTCGAGCTGTGGTCCGCCGGCCCGCGCCACGCCGCCGCCTGCGTGCACGTACGCTCCAAGGAGGAGGTCGAGGCTTCATGACCGAGACGAAGACCGCGGCCGAGACCGTCTCGACGGGCGCCGGCGCGCTGCTGGAGGCCCGCGACCTGCACGTCGCGTTCTCCTCGCGCGGCCGCAGCGCCCGCGCCGTCGACGGCGTCAACCTGGCGATCGGCGAGGGCGAGATCGTCGCCCTGGTCGGCGAGTCGGGCTGCGGCAAGACCACCCTGGCCCGCACCCTGCTCGGCCTCGAACGCCCCTCCTCCGGCGAGGTCCGCTACGGCGGCTCCACGCTGCACTACGGCTCCAAGGCGCTCAAGGCCTACCGCCGCGAGGTCCAGCTCGTCCTTCAGGACCCGATGGGCTCGCTCAACCCCCGCCACACCGTCTACGAGGCGGTCGCGGAGGGCCCGCGCATCCACGGCCTGCCCGACGAGCAGGAGATCGTGGCCTCGGCGCTGTCCAGGGCCGGGCTGCGGCCGCCCGAGCGGTTCTTCCTGCGCTATCCGCACGAATTGTCCGGCGGCCAGCGGCAGCGCGTCGTGATCGCGGGCGCGCTGGCGCTCAACCCGAAGGTGCTGATCGCCGACGAGCCGGTGGCCTCGCTCGACGCCTCCGTACGCGGCGAGATCCTGGCCCTGATGCTCAAGCTGCGGGCCGATCTCGGGCTGTCGGCCCTGGTCGTCACCCATGACCTCGGCCTGGCCTGGAACATCGCCGACCGGGTCGCGGTCATGTACCTCGGGCGGATCGTCGAGTCGGGGCCGGTCGAGCAGGTGCTGACCGCGCCGCGGCATCCGTACACGCAGGCGTTGATGTCGGTGTTGCCCGAGTCGCCCGAGCGGGTGGTGCTGACCGGTGAGCCGCCGGACCCGACCAGGGTGCCGGGGGGCTGCCGGTTCCACCCGCGCTGCCAGGTGCTCGCCTCGGGGCGGGCGGCGGAGGCGGGCGTGGACGCGGCCTGCCGGTCGGAGCCGCTCAGCATCCTGCCGGCGGTACCCGACGCCCAGGCCGCCTGCCACTACGCGGCGGTGACCGGGTAGGTCAGCCGCGGAACGCGTCGGCGTGCTCGCGCGCCCACTCGCTGAAGTCGCGCGCGTCCCGGCCGGTCACCTCGCGGACGGTCGGGACCACGGTGTAGCCGACCTCGGGGGTGTCGCCGAGCGCGCCGACCAGGAACTCGATCGTCTGCTCGCCCATGCCGTCGGCGCGCCACTTGGCCCGCGCCTCGTCCACGGTGAGCTCGACGAACTCCACGTCCTTGCCGATGGCCTCGCCCAGGATCGCGACCTTCTCCTTGAGGGTGATCGCGCGGGGGCCGGTCAGCACGTACGTCCTGCCGCCGTGGCCGCCTTCGACCAGCACGGTGGCGGCGACGGCGGCGATGTCGCGCTCGTGCACCAGGGCGCTCAGCCGGCCGCCGAACGGCTCCTTGATGACGCCTTCCGTCCTGATCGTCTGCGCCCACCACTTGAGCGTGTTGGACATGAACTCGACCGGGTGGAGCAGCGTCCACTCCAGGTCGGCGGCGGCGAGCGCCTGCTCCAACTCGCCGTCCTCGCGCCCGCCGAGCACGGTGGCGCGGCGCACGCCCGCCTTGACGGCCAGCTCCACTAGCCCGGCGCCGTCGGGGAGCGGCGCGTAGTCGTCGCCGGCGAAGTTGATGAAGTGCACGGCCGTGACGCCCTCGAAGGCGGCGGCGAGCGAGCCCGGCTGGGCGAGGTCTCCGGCGACGACCTCCACGCCCTCGGGAAGGCCGGCCTCGGCGGGGTTCCTGGTCAGAGCCCGGACCCGCTGACCGGCCTGGACGAGCTCCTCGACGACGAGGCGGCCGACGGTCCCGGTGGCACCGGTGACGAGGATGGTCATGATGAACCCCTTTTTCTCGGAACGGAACGTTCTGCTCTTACTATAGCAGAACGGAACGCTTCATTCCATGTAATTCTTGAGCTGGATCGCGTTCGCCGCGCGGCGGATCGCCCCGGTGACGCGCTCGATCATCTTGTCCCGTCCGGGCAGGTGGGGCATGAGGCGCAGCATCCTGAGCTGGACCCAGAGCGCGAACCGCGAGGGCATCACCATGCCCTTGAGGTTGGCCGGGCCGAGCTCCTGGTTGACCCGTACGAACTCGCGCATCTCCCGCTCGTAGCCCGCCGCGCCGCCGCCCTCGGCCAGCTCGCCCGCCAGCACGTACGCCCCCACGATCGCCAGGCTCGTGCCCTGCCCGGACGCCGGCGAGGCACAGTACGCCGCGTCACCGACCAGCACGACCCGGCCCTTCGACCAGGTGTCCATGTGGACCTGGCTGACCGAGTCGAAGTAGAAGTCCTTGGAGTCGCGCACCGCGTCGAGCAGCGCCGGGACCTCCCACTCCATGCCCGCCATGGCCTCGATCAGCAGCTCCTTCTGCCGCCCGGTGTCGCGGCGGTCGTAGGCCAGCGGCTCGGAGGACCAGAGGAACAGGGCCTTGGCGGCGTTGTCCTGCCGGGTGCTGTAGACGTTGGCGGTCCTGCCGGGGGCCGCGTGCACGGCC
>JABFVJ010000416.1 GCA_013362835.1 Nonomuraea sp.
CGCACGAGCCGCTCCCGGTCGCCGCCGAAGCGCGCCAGCGCCTCGCGCTGCCACGCCGCGCCGGTGCGGCGCAGCCGGGTGCGCTGGGCGACGACGTCCAGGGCGGTGTCGGCGTCGTGCGGCGTCACCCCGGCCGCGAGCAGCGCCGCGCGTGCCTCGGGCAGCAGGTTGAGCACCAGGTCGGCGGCCTCGAACTCGCCTTCGACGCCCGGCCAGGTCATCTTGGCGTCCAGCCCGTCCCTGGCCGCGCGGTAGAAGTTCTGGTACGCCTCCGCGAACCGATAACCGGTCAGGTCGCGCTCGGCCTGCGCCAGCGTCAGCCCGATCAGGAACGCGGTGTTCGCGGCCATGTCCGCGCACGAGGGCCCGGCGGGCAGCGCGCGCATCTCGATCCGCAGGTGGCCGCCGTCGGCCGGGTCGTAGACGGGCCGGTTCCACTGCCAGATCGTGCCCTGGTGCAGCCGCAGCTCGGGCACCTCGTACGGCCGGGCGTCGTCGGTCAGGTCGGGCACGATCGGCTCGTAGTCCCGTACGTACCGCTCGAACAGCTCGTGGGCGCCCTCCCGCACCCAGTCGGAGCCGAACGTGACCCGCCCGTCCCTGCGCCCGCGCCGCTCCACGTCGCGGTCGTCGGCCGCCTCCTCCATGAGCGCGATCCGCGTCTCCGCCCACAGCTCCCTGCCCAGGAAGAACGGCGAGTTGCCGCACGCGGCCAGCACCGGCCCGATGGCGAGCTGGGCGGCGTTGAACACCCGGGCGAACCGGTCGGGCGGCACGCGCATGTGCACCTGCCAGGAGGTGTTGGCGCTTTCGAGTATCACGTCCTCCACGGCCAGCTCCAGGTCCTCGATCTTGACCAGGAACGGTTCGAGCCGCAGCCGCCTGATTCCCCTGCTCATCGCCCGGTAGCGGTTCTGGTCGCTCATCGCGCCGACGGTGAAGTCGTCGGCGTCGAGCGTGGGCAGGATGCCGATCGGCAGCGCGCCGCCGCCCTCGACGGCGGTGTCCACGGCGGCGTCCACCTTGGTCAGCGTCTCCTGGATCTCCGCGCCCATCCGCTCGAAGGGCGCGCCCGCGAGGGGCGTGGGGGTGAGGTTGACCTCTATGTTGAAGCGGCCCAGTTCGAGCACGACGCGGGGGTCGTCGAGCAGGTCCCGCACCTCGTCGTTGCGCGGCAGGGGCCGCCCGTCCTCGTCGATCAGGAACAGCTCCAGCTCGGCCCCGATCGTGGCCGGGCCCTGTCCGAAGCCGGGGGTTTCGAGCAGCTCGCGGAGGGTCGCGAGCTGCTCCTGGACGCGTTCCCCGAAGCGCACGTACTCCGCCTCGGAAAATCGCTCTTTATCCAGATCTCGTCCCATCGCTCCCTTCTGTCCAGCATGTAAGTGTTGACACCTCACCAGCCGATAGGACCTGCATCCTCCAGGTAGGCCCCGGTCGGACCGTCGTCGTCCAGGGTCGCCAGCCGTACGGCGATGGCCGCCCCCTGCTCCGGCGTACGGAACCCGCTGTTCCCGTTGAGGTCGGTGGCGCAGTAGCCGGGGTTGGCCGCGTTCACCTTGATCGGAGTGCCCATCAGCTCCTTGGCGTAGGAGACGGTGATCATGTTGAGCGCGGTCTTGGAGGAGTTGTACGCGACGAAGTTGGCTTCCCAGTACGGCGTGTCCGGGTTCAGCGCCAGGCTGATCGAGCCGAGCTCGCTCGACATGTTCACGATCCGGCCCGCCGGCGACCTGCGCAGCAGCGGCAGCATGGCGTTCGTCACGGTGACCACGCCGAACACGTTGGTCTCGTAGACGTCCCTGAGGTCCTGGGCGCCTGCGGCGCTGGGGACGGTGGCGCTCATGCTGCCGGCGACCCCGGCGTTGTTGACGAGGACGTCGAGCGAGCCGTACTCGGCCTCGATCCACTTGGCGGCGGCGGCCACGCTCGCCTCGTCGGTCACGTCGATCGGCACGTACGGCTGCCCCAGCCGCGCGGCGGCGGCCCGGCCGCGCTCCTCGTCGCGGGCCCCGACGATCGCGGTGATCCCCCGCTCGGCGAGCAGCCGCGCGATCTCGAAGCCGATTCCCTTGTTGGCACCCGTGATGAGGGCGGTTGTCGTCATGCCCCCAACGTTGGCGCAGGCCGGAGCACGTACGGGAGAGACCTGGAGAGGCTGGGATCAGCGGTACCACCCACGCGGGCCCGCTCGTCCCCGCTCAGGGCGGAAGATGGAGGCATGAACCGCGACGAACTGGCCGAATTCCTGCGCAGCAGGCGCGCCCGCGTCACCCCGTCCGAGGTGGGCCTGCCGAGCGGCGGGCAGCGCCGCACCCCCGGCCTGCGCAGGCAGGAGGTGGCCCAGCTCGCCGGCATGTCGATCGACTACTACATCCGGCTGGAGCAGGGCAGGGGCCCGCACCCGTCACGGCAGGTGCTGAGCGCCCTGGGCCGGGCTCTCATGCTCGGCCAGGACGAGCGCGCCCACCTGTTCCGGCTGGCCGGGCAGACGCTGGACACGCCCAGGATCAGGCACGACGTGCCGCAGAGCATCCTGCACCTGATCGCGTTCATGGAGGAGGTCCCCGCCTACGTCCTGGACGCCCGCTACGACATCCGCGCCTGGAACCCGCTGGCGAGCGCGCTCATAGGCGGCCTGGAGTGCCGGCCGCCCGAGCAGATGAACGTGATCCGCTGGGTGTTCACCGCGCCCGACCTCGCCGAGCACCTCGGCGACGAGGAGAAGGGCCGCTTCGCCCGCGCCTCGGTCGCCGACCTGCGCGTGGCCGCCGGCCGCTACCCCGACGACCGGGCGCTCCAGGCGCTGGTGGCGGAGATGATGGCGCTCAGCCCCTGCTTCGCGGAGCTGTGGTCGATGCACGAGGTGGAGGTGCGCAGGGAGCAGCGCAAGCGCGTCATCCACCCGGTCGTCGGCGTGATCGACACGATCTGCCAGGTGCTGCCCGTGCCCGACCGCGACGATCTCCGGCTGGTGCTCTACACCACAGAACCTGGGTCGCCCTCCCACCAGGCCTTGCGCGACCTGCGGCGACTCACTCTAAGCTCATGAGATGCGAGCGGTTGCCTTTGACATCTTCGGTGGGGAGCTCGACGTGCGCGAGCTGCCCGATCCCACGCCTGCGCCACACGGGGCGGTGATCAGGGTCGAGGCGACCGGGCTGTGCCGTTCCGACTGGCACGGCTGGCAGGGGCACGATCCCGACATCAAGGCCCTCCCCCACGTTCCCGGCCACGAGCTGGCGGGCGTGATCGAGGCCGTCGGCTCCGACGTGCGCGGCTGGCTGCCGGGGGCGCGGGTGACGGTGCCGTTCGTCTGCGCCTGCGGCTCCTGCGCGTCCTGCGCCACCGGCGACCAGCAGGTGTGCGAACGGCAGACCCAGCCGGGCTTCACCCACTGGGGCTCCTACGCCGAGTACGTCGCGATCGACCACGCCGACGTCAACCTGATCGCGATCCCCGAGGAGATGGCCTACGTCACCGCCGCCGGGCTCGGCTGCCGCTTCGCCACCGCCTTCCGCGCGGTCGTCCAGGTGGGCGGCGTGCGGCCGGGCGAGTGGGTCGCGGTGCACGGCTGCGGCGGCGTCGGGCTGTCCGCCGTGATGATCGCCTCCGCGGCCGGGGCCCGCGTGGTGGCCGTGGACATCAGCAGCGACGCGCTGCACCTGGCCGAGATGGCCGGCGCCACCCACTTCGTCAACGGCTCGGCCGGTGACGCGGCGGCCCAGGTCAGGGAGCTGACCAGGGGCGGCGCGCACGTGTCACTCGACGCGCTCGGCAGCGACCGCACGTGCGCGGCCTCCGTCGAGAGCCTGCGCCGCCGGGGCCGGCACGTCCAGGTGGGGCTGCTGCCCGGAGGGGCGACGCCGGTGCCGATGGACCGCGTGATCGGCCACGAGCTGCGGCTGCTCGGCAGCCACGGCATGGCCGCGCACGCCTACCCGGAGATGCTGGAGCTGATCAGGGCCGGGATCCTCCACCCCGACCAGCTCGTCACCCGCACGATCGGGCTCGCCGACGCGGGCAAGGCCCTGGCCTCGATCGGCTCGGTCCCGGGCGTCACGATGATCACCCCGCGCTCCGGCGTCTGAAGGGCCGGACGATCGCGCCGAGGTCCTCACTCCTCCAGCTGCACGCGGAGGGTCCGCAGCACCAGCGCCAGCATGGCGTAATGCGCCACGAGCATGACCAGCTCCATCCTGCACGTCTCGTCGTAGCGGTCGCAGAGCGCCGCCCAGGTGGCGTCGGTGAGGTCGCCCGCGTAGTGGAGGTCGTCGGCCACCTGTAAGACCAGGCGGTCCTCGACCGGCCACAGGGCGTCCGGCTGGCGGATCGACTCGATCTCCAGATCCGTCAGCCCCGCCTCGCGGCCGATGCGGACGTGGTGGGCCCACTCGTACGCGCTGCCGCTGTGGTAGGCGGTGCGCAGGATGGCGAGCTCGCGGTCGCGGGCCGGCAGCGTGCCGTTCAGCAGCGCGCCGCCGAAGCGCAGCCACTCCTTGTAGACCGCGGGGTGCCGGGCGAGCGTGGTGAACACGTTGTAGGGGTTCGCCTTCTGAAAGTCGTCCCACTCTTCCGGGGGCAGGGGCTCCACTCGAGGCTTCATGGCCCATACCTTCCCCGAAGAGCGGGCGCTCTTGACGCTTACATAGGGGGACTTTTCACGCCGCGGTCAATAGGTCAGGATTGAGGCGCCCGCAGACGTTGCAAGCCTGGTCGACCGCAAGGACCCCATGGTGATTCGAACGTTGCTCGCTGAGGACATGCACCTGGTACGAGGAGCGCTCGTGGCGTTGCTGGCCTACGAGGACGACATCGAGATCGTGGCGGAGGTGGAACGGGGCGACGCCATCCTGGCCGCGGCCAACGCCTGCCGTCCCGACGTCGCGGTGCTCGACATCGCCCTCCCGGGCCTGGACGGCCTGGCCGCGGCCGGCCAGCTCCACGAGCAGCTGCCCGAGTGCGGGGTGCTGATCCTGACCGGGGTCGGCACGCCCGGCCTGCTGAAACGGGCGCTGGAGGTGCACGTACGCGGGTTCATGGCCAAGGACGCGCCGCCGGGCCGGCTGGCCGACGGGATCAGGAGGGTGGCCGACGGGGAGCGCGTGATCGACTCCGAGCTGGCCATCGCCGCCATGCGGCCGGAGGAGTCGCCGCTCACGCCCCGCGAGCTGGACGTGATCGGCGCGGCGGCCGACGGCGCCTCGATCGGGGAGATCGCGGCGTCGCTGTTCCTCGCCGAGGGCACGGTCAGGAACTACCTGTGCAGGACGACGGCCAAGCTCGGCGCCCGCAGCCGGATCGACGCCATCCGCATCGCCCGCGAGTCCGGCTGGATCTGACCCCGGGGCTCAGGGCCGGGTGTGCGCCGCGAGGAAGGCCAGGACGTCGGCGGCCAGGGCGATCGAACGGCTGACCGCCCGCGCCCCGTGGCCGACGCCCGTCTCGTACCGCAGCAGGACCGGCCGCGTCCCCGAGGTCGCCCACTGCATCGCCGCGCACATCTTGCGGGCGTGCATCGGGTCCACCCGCGTGTCCCCGGCCGAGACGGTGAACAACGTCGCCGGATAGTCGGCGCCCTCGCGCACCCGGTGGTACGGCGAGTACGCCAGCAGCCAGGCCAGGTGGTCGGGGTCGCCGGGGTCGCCGTACTCGCCGGTCCAGGAGGGGCCGAGGCCGGTGCGGTGGTAGCGGGCCATGTCCAGCAGCCCGGCGGAGCACACGGCGGCGGCGAACAGGTCGGGGCGCTGGGTGAGCGCGGCGCCCACGAGCAGGCCGCCGTTGGACTCTCCCCAGATGCCGAGCCGGTCGGGGGTCGTCCAGCCGTCGGCGACCAGTTTCTCGGCCGCCGCGACGAAGTCGTCGAACACGTTCTGCTTGCGTTCGAGCATGCCGTCCCGGTGCCAGGACTCGCCCTCCTCGCCGCCGCCGCGCAGGTTGGCGATGGCGAGCACGCCGCCCGCCTCCACCCAGGCCAGCGAGTCGGCCGCGTAGCCGGGCATGAGGGGGATGCCGAAGCCGCCGTAGCCGGTGAGGATCGCCGGGCGGGGGCCGGAGTCGGAGGAGAGCGCGACGACCACCATGCGGACGCGGGTGCCGTCGGCCGATTCGTACTCGACGTGGTGGCTCTTCACGTCGGGGAGCGCGACGCCGCCGGGAGGGGCGGCCCAGAGGGTGGCGGCGCCGGTGCGGGCGTCGTAGCGCCAGATCTCGGCGGGGGTGACGGCGTCGGTGTAGGTGAACCACGCCTCGTGGCCGCCCTCGGGGCGCGAGGTGAGCGAGGCGATCGAGCCGCTGCCGGGCAGCGGCACCTCGCCCAGCCGCTCCCCCGTGCGGGCGTCGTGCACGGCGATCTCGCCGACCGCGTGGCGGGTCCTGGAGACGAGCAGGCGGCCGCCGTCCAGCAGGGTGAACGCGCCGAGCACCGCCCCCGGCTCCTCGGGGACGAGCTCGTGCCACGCCTCGGGCTCGTCAGGATCGGCCACGCACAGCCTGCGCCGGGGGGCGTTCCTGTCGGTGAGCAGGTACAGGCGGCCGTCGCAGGCCACCGCCCCCGCCGTGCGCGCGTGCCCTTCCTCCTGTACGGCCCGCAGCCGCGGCCTGCCCGGATCCCCGCCGGCCAGGTCGGCCAGCCAGAGCGAGTTGCCCGTCGAGCCGCCCGCGGAGATCGTCAGCCAGCGGCCGTCCGCGCTGAGCTGGACGCCGTAGGAGACCGGCCCTCTTTCGAAGACCGGGACGTCGACGGGGTCGCCCAGCCGGTGCAGGTGCACGCCCTGGTGGAAGCGCACGTAGTAGAAGCCTTCGCCGCCGGGCAGCCAGGCGACCGGCGAGTAGCGGCAGCCGCCGATCGGGCCGTCGACCACCCTGCCGGTGTCGACCTCCTCGACGTACAGGTCGGCCTGCTCGTCGCCGCTCCTGGAGATCTGGTACGCGACCAGGCGGCCCTCCGGGTCCGGCTGCCAGTCGTCCAGGGTGGTCAGGCCGGTCGGGTCGCGGTCGGCCGGGTTCAGGAAGGGGCGGTCGTCGCAGTAGAGGATCGGGTGTTCCTGGCAGCCGGACTGCCGCAGGTGGAAGCGGCGGCCGCCGCGCCACACGGGCGGGGTGACCAGGCCCGTGACGCTGAGCTCGGTCAGCCTGGCCAGGAACCGCTCGCGGTCCGGCAGCCCGGCCGCGGCCGACCGCCACAGCCGGTCCTGCGCCTCCAGCCAGGCGGCGGTCCGCGCGTCGAGGGGGTCCTCCAGCGACCGGTACGGGTCGTGGATCTCGTGCCCGTGGACGCGGTCGGTGACCGGGTGGCGCTCGGCGTGCGGGTACTGATCTGGAAATGTCATGAAACGGGCTCCGGTTGCCAGTGGCCGGCCAGGTCGGCGTACAGGGGCGAGACCCGGACCAGCTCGTCGTGGGTGCCGATCGTGATCCGGGGACCGTCCATGAGCAGGACGCGGCGGGCGCGCAGCGCGGAGGTTAGGCGGTGCGCGACCACGACGAGCGTGCCGCCCCTGGCCGCGAACGCGTTCTCGGCGCGGGCCTCGGCGGCGGGGTCCAGGTGGCAGGTGGCCTCGTCCAGGATGATCAGCGGGGCGGGGGTGAGGTGGGCGCGGACGAGGGCGACGAGCTGCCGCTGCCCGGCCGACAGCGCGGACGGGTCCAGCGTGGCGTCGTACCCGCCCAGGCTCTCGACCAGGTCGCCCGCTCCCAGGTCCGCGACCGCCCTGTCCAGCTCGGTCGTGCCCGGCGCGAGGTAGGTGAGGTTGTCGCGCAGGGTGCCGCGGAAGACGTACGCCTCCTGGGGGATCAGCACCCGTACGGCGGGGTCGACCCGGTCGGCGGGGACGCCGCCGATCAGCACCTCGCCGTCGCGGGGGCGCAGGGTGCCGCTGATGAGGGCGGCCAGCGTGGACTTGCCCGCGCCGCTCGGCCCGACGACGGCCAGGTGGTCGCCCTCCGGGACGGTGAGGTCCATCCGGTCGAGCACCGGCGCGGAGTGGGGGCCGTAGGAGAAGGTGGCGGACGTGATCGTGACGGCGGTGCCGGGCGGCCGGATCCGGGGCGTGTCCGGTGGCGGGGGCGGCGCGGCGGCGGCGATGCGGGCCAGCGTGGCGGCGAGCCTGACGCCGCTCACCCCGAGCCCCTGGACGAGCCCGCCGAGCGCGGGGGCCAGCGACTGGGTGACGTAGGCGAGCGCGCCGACGATCACGCCGGGGCCCGCGCCGCCGTCGAGCAGCCAGGGGGTGCCCGCCAGGACGAGGACGACGGGCAGCC
>JABFVJ010000245.1 GCA_013362835.1 Nonomuraea sp.
GTGGCCGCTACCCCCCGATCCGGCGCACTGAAGCTCGTCCTGGCGGTCCTGGGCCTTCTGCTGGCCACCGCCTGCGGGCCGGCCGCGTCGAAGGCCCCGCCGGTGAACGCCCAGGACGTGATGTTCACGCAGATGATGGTGCAGCATCACCGGCAGGGCATCGAAATCGCCAAGCTGGGCGCGGGCCGGGCCACCACCGAGCAGCTCAAGATCCTCGTGGCGGCCATCGCGAGCACCCAGCAGGACGAGGTCGAGATGATGCTGCGCTGGCTGCACGGCTGGGACCAGCCGCTCACCGCCGCCTCGGGCTCCCATGACCACCACGGCGGCATGCCGGAGTCCGACCGCAAGCAGATCCAGGCACTGAAGAAGTCGAAGTCCTTCGAGCACGACCTGATGACGCTGCTGATCACGCATCAGGGCGACGCGATCAAGATGGCGGACGCCGAGGTGGCGGGCGGGTCGGACCCGACGGCCAAGGACTGGGCGGCGCAGGTCCAGTCGTCGCGCAAGGCGCAGATCGACCTGATGAAGGACCTGCTCAAGCGCTGAGCCGGGAAATCCCCTGTCCACGCATGGACGCGCGTCGGAATAAGTGATTAGATCACTTGATATGTCCGAGGTTGCGCGGCCGACGCTTTCCGACGCTCTGACCGAGCGCATGCTTGACCTCATCCGTGCCGGGGGGCACCGGCCGGGCGACCGGCTGCCGTCCACCAGGGAGCTCTCCCAGCGTTTCGCCGTCACCACCCCGACGTTGCGCGAGGCGCTGCGCAGGCTGGAGGCCACCGGGGCCATCGAGCTGCGGCACGGCTCGGGCATCTACGTCGGCGCCGACATCGAACGGCTCGTCCTGCCCAACCCCAACATGCGCGAGATGCGCGTCGCCCAGCTCCTCGAACTGCTCGGCGCGCGGATCGTGATCGAGCCGCCGCTCGCGGCCATGGCCGCCGAGAACGCCGGAGCCGAGGAGCTGGCCGCGCTCAAGCGCGTACTCGACGAGGCCGGCCGGCACCTGCGCGGCGAGGACGCCGAGCTGCACGACGCCAACATGTCCTTCCACCGGGCGGCCGCGCGGATGGCGGGCAACAGCGTGCTGCACGAGGTCGTCGACTCGCTGCTCACCGTCCACGGGCCCGAGCAGCGGGAGATCCTGCAGATCTTCGACGACCGCCGCCGCGACTACGAGGAGCACCTGGCCATCCTGGAGGCCATCGAAGCGCGTGACGCCGCCGAGGCGCAGGCGCGTATGCGGGCCCATCTGCTCGACGTGAAGACCGTCATCGAGCAGCGGGCGCACCCGAGGTAGAACGCAATCCCCCCGAAAGAGCAAGGAGGCCGGCCATGTTCCGGTCACGTGTGGTCACGCTGGGCGTGGCGGCGCTGGTCCTGACCGCCTGCGGCGGCAACGGCGCCGAGAGCCCGAAGAAGAAGACCGAGCTGACGCTCTACAACGACAAGGGCGCCTGGACCAAATACTTCGACGAGATGGGGGCCCTGTCCAAGCAGCAGATCGGCCTGGGCATGAAGCCGACGGGTTACACCGACTCCGCGCAGTACCAGGCCTTCATCAAGGCCTCGTTCCGGACGAACGTGAAGCCCGACCTGTTCACCTGGCAGACCGGGGGGATGCTGGAGGAGATCGTCAAGCAGAAGCAGGTGGCCGACACGACGGCCGTCTGGCAGGAGGCGATCAAGGCGGGCGACCTGTCCCAGGACCTCGCGCCGTACTACACGATCGGCGGCAAGCAGTACTGCGTGCCGATGAACGTCGCGTACTGGGGCATGTTCTACAACAAAAAGATCTTCGACAAGTACGGCCTCAAGCCCCCGCAGACCTGGGACGAGCTGGTGCGGGGCGCCGAGACCCTGAAGAAGAACGGCGTCAAGGCGTTCTACCACACCAGCGTGCTGTTCTCCTTCGTCTGGTTCGAGCAGCTCATGGCCGGCACCGACCCCGACCTGTACGACCGCCTGTCCACGGGCAAGGCCAAGTACACCGACCCGGGCGTGGTCGCGGTGATGGAGAAGTGGAAGTCGCTCATCGACGCCGGATATTTCGTTAATCCCGGTGACAAGACCGACCCCGGCGACGTGCTGAAGAACGGCAAGGCCGCGATGGTCTCCTTCGGCACCTGGTTCAGCACCAGCATGACCCAGCGCGACATGAAGTCCGGCGCCGACTACGGGTTCTTCGTCATCCCCAACGTCAACCCGTCGCTGCCGAAGACCTCGATGATCTTCGAGAGCGGCCCGCTGTGCTCGCTCGCCAAGGCCGACGACCCCGAGGCCGGCATGAAGTACCTCAAGTGGTGGACCACCGCCGACGCCCAGAAGAAGTGGGCCACCACCAGGGGCGACGTGAGCGCCAACCCGAAGGTCGAGATCGCCGACGAAGCGCTCGGCACGGTCACCAAGGACGCGGGCGGTGGCACGTACCGGCTGGTCAACCGCTACTTCGAGGCGACGCCGCCACCCGTGCTGACCGCCGCGCTCGACGGGTTCGGCAAGTTCGTCACCGAGCCCGGCACGTACAAGGAAGTGCTGGAGAGCATCCAGAAGGCGGCCGACGAGTACTGGGCCACGCATCAGTGATGCTCGGACGCTTCCGGCACGGATATGTGGCGCCCGCGGCCATTCTGGTCGCGGGGCTGCTCTACGCGCCGTTCCTGTGGACGGCCTACCTGAGCCTCACCCGCTACGACGGCCTGGAGTCGCCCGCGTGGGTCGGCGTGCGGAACTTCGCCAAGCTGTTCGACGACCCCGCGCTGCTCACCTCGACCCGCAACACGCTGATCTGGGTCGTCGGCACGATGGTGCTGCCGGTCGGGCTCGGGCTGCTGGTCGCGGTGCTGTCCTACGACATCAGGGGCGGCGCGTGGTTCCGGGTGCCGTTCATGCTGCCGTACGCGCTGAGCGGCGCGGGCCTCGCCATGGTGTGGAGCCCGGTGCTCTCCCACGGCGGGATCGCGAACCTGCTGCTCGGCGTGGACACCGCGTTCCTCCAGGTCGCCCCGCACAACACGCTGGCGATGCTGCTGGTGTGGACCTGGCAGCAGCTCGGCGTGAACACGCTGCTGTTCGTGGTCGGCCTGCAGTCCATCCCGAAGGAGCCCATCGAGGCCGCCCGGCTCGACGGCGCGTCGGGGTGGGGGCTGTTCCGGCACGTGATCTGGCCGCTGATGCGGCCGCTGACCGCCGTCGTGGTCGGGCTGGCGCTGGTGGCGAGCCTGAAGACGTTCGACATCGTGTGGGTGCTGACGCAGGGCGGCCCGGGGCGCAACTCCGAGACGCTGGCGGTGACCATGTATCGGGACACGTTCGTGGCCAGCGACTACGGCTACGGCTCGGCGGTCGCGGTGATGCTGACCGTGGTCACCGGGCTGGCCTCCTACCTCTACCTGAGGAGGCAGGTGCGATGATCCGGCGTACCGTGCTCGTCGTGCTCGGGCTGATCTGGCTCGGGCCGACGTACCTGCTCGTCGTCAACGCCTCCAGACCCGCGGCCTCCTACGATCCCGGCCGGGCCTGGGTGCCTTCGGGCGACTTCGCGCTGCTGGAGAACTTCGGCCGTGCCCTGGAGAGCGCCGACCTGGGCGCCAGCCTGGCCAGCAGCGCGCTCTACGCGATCGTCTCGCCGCTGCTCGGCGTGGTCATCGGCGCGCTGGCCGGCTACACGATCGTGGTGCTGCGGCTGCGGCACGGCTTCTGGTGGTTCCTGCTGATCTTCGGCGGCACCGTCTTCCCCTCCCAGATGCTGCTCGTGCCGCTGTTCGTCGGCTACAGCGACGCCGGCCTGTACGACACCAGACTCGGCATGATCCTCATCTACACCGGGATCAACGTGCCGCTGGCCGCGTTCGTGCTGCGGAACTTCTACACCGGGGTCGCGTTCTCGATCTTCGAGGCGGCCCGCATGGACGGCGCGTCCACCTGGCGCATCTTCTGGCGCATCTACCTGCCGATCTCGCTCAGCGCGCTGACGGCGGTGTTCATCCTGGAGTTCACCTTCATCTGGAACGACCTCGTCTTCGGCCTGACCCTCACGCAGACCGAGAGCGTACGGCCGGTGATGACCGCGCTGGCCGGCCTGATGACCGACGTCTACGCCGGCACCCCGGTCCCCGTCGGCCTCGCGGCGGGCCTGGTGGTCTCGCTGCCGACGGTCGCGCTGTTCCTGGCAACCCAGCGCCTCTTCGCACGGGGCCTGTCCCTAGGGAGTGTTTGAATGACGAGCCGGTTGCTGCAGCGGAGCCTGGGTAGCCCCGACTACGACGGGATCAGGCGGGCGCTGCGTGACGACACCTCGACACCGGTGATCGGCCTGCGCGGGCTGGAGGTGCGGGTCGCGGTGCTGCCGCTGTTCACGCACGACGGCCGCCAGGCGGTCAGGGTGTCGAGCACCCGTCCGCTGACCCACGTGCTGGTCGGCGTCGACAGCGCCTCGGGGAGCGATGTGACGCTGCTCGTGCCCGAGGTGGACGCGCCGCGCGTGCTCACGCTGGAGTGCCGCGACGACGCCGGAGTGGTCGGCAGCGCGCAGATCACGGTCACGCCGCAGCGCAAATGGAACGTGTTCGTCGTGCACCACTCCCACCTGGACATCGGCTACACCGACCCGCAGGGCACCGTGCTCCGCCACCACCTCGACTACCTCGACGCGGCGCTGCGGCTGGCCGAGGAGACCGCCTCCTGGCCGGACGACGCCAGGTTCCGCTGGACGGTCGAGTCGTCGATGCCCGCGCTGAAGTGGCTCGACGCCCGGCCCGCCGAGCAGGTGGAGTCGTTCGCCGCGCTGGCGAGGGCCGGGCAGATCGAGGTGACCGCGCTGCCGTTCCAGCTGCACACGGAGGCGTGCTCGACCGACGAGCTGCGCCGCCAGCTCCGCTTCACCGCCCGGCTCCACGACCGCTACGGCTTCGCCACCCGCTCGGCCATGCACACCGACGTGCCCGGCGCGGTCGTCGGCCTGGTGGACGCGCTGAACGCGGCCGGCGTGCGCTACCTCGCCGCCGCCCACAACTGGGCCGGGCGGTCGGTGCCGTATCTGCACGGCGGCGACAAGCTGACCAGGCCGTTCCGGTGGCGGGCGCCGAGCGGGAACGAGCTGCTCGTGTGGTTCACCGACACGCCGCACGGGATGGCGTACATGGAGGGGAACACGGTCGGGCTGACCGACTCCTACGAGCTGGCCGACGACCTGCTGCCGCGTTACCTGTCGGCGCTGGCCACGCGGGGTTACCCGTACGGGCCGGGCACGTTCGGGTGGCAGGGGCCGGACGCGCCGCGCGAGCCGTACGAGCTGGACGTGCTGCACCTGCGGGTCCAGGGCGCGCACGCCGACAACGCCGGGCCGTCGATCGTGCCCGCATCGATCGCCCGCCGGTGGAACGAGACCTGGGCCTTCCCGCGCCTGCGCTCGGCGGTCAACAGCGACTTCTTCGAGCACGTCGAGGAGCGCTACCACGACCGGCTGGCCGTGCACGAGGGCGACTGGACCGACTGGTGGGCCGACGGGCTCGGCTCCGGCGCCCGCCCGCTCGGCTACGTACGCCGCGCCCAGTCGGCCCTGCGCGTCGCCGAGACCCTGCACACGATCGCGGGCGCGGACGCCACCGAGGAGATCGACGCGGCGTACGACAAGGTCGCCCTGTTCAACGAGCACACCTGGGGCGCGGCCAACCCGTGGGAGGACGCCGAGGAGGCGGGCGACTCCGGCGGCCTGCAGTGGACCCGCAAGTCGTCGGGCGCCTACCAGGCCCAGGACGACGCCTCCGACCTGCTGCACGCGGCCGTCCGCCGCTTCGCCGCCGCGCTGTCGCAGCCGGGCGCGGAGGAGCACGTGCTGGCCTCCTTCGCGGTGTTCAACCCGGGCACCGGGACGCGTACCGACGTCGTGCACGCGTTCCTGCCGCGTGACGTGGTGGCCGTGGACGTGCCGATCGTGCTGGTGGACGCGCGTACCGGGGAGGTGCTGGCGCACCACGAGGAGTTCGTGGACCCCGACGACTGGCCGACCCGCCCGATCGGCCGGCACCTGCACGCGGTGGTGCGCGACCTGCCCGGACACGCCCACGTCCGGCTCGACGTCGTGGGCGCCCCGCCGCTCCAGTCCCCCGAGCCGGTCGAGATGGACCCCGGCGGCGTGATCGAGAACGAGTTCTACCGGGTGGCCTACGACGTCCGCGAGGGCTACATCAGCTCGATCTTCGACAAGGTCGCGGGCCGCGAGCTGGTCAACCGCGACGCCGCCGCCGGCTTCGGCCAGTACGTCTACGACCGCTACGCCACCGCCCCACATTTCAACCATTTGTCGGGACATGTCGGTGCGCATGACCGCACGCTCCTCGGCGACCGCGCCATCGCCCGCAACGCCACGATCGTCAAGGCCCAGCGCACCGCCGTCGGCGAGAAGCTGGTCGTCGAGCTCCAGGGCAAGGGCGTCGACTGGCTGCGCACCACGATCGAGCTGCACCAGGGCGTCCCGAGGCTCGACCTGACCTACCAGCTCGCCAAGCAGGGCACGCCGGCCAAGGAGGCGGTCTTCCTGGCCTTCCCGTTCGCGACGGGCCCGGCCACGGCCTGGGAGCTGACCGGCGGCGTCGGCGGCCCCGGCGTGCCGCGCGTCCCGGGCTCGGCCGAGTACATGTTGCCGATCAGGCACTGGATCGCCTTCGAGGACCCCGAGCTGACCGTCGCCTGGGCGACCCTGGAAGCGCCGCTGGTGCAGCTCGGCACCATCCACATGCCGTACGCGCCGTTCCCGCCCACGCTCGACCAGGAGGACGGCACGGTCTACTCCTGGGCGCTCAACAACATCTGGGACACGAACTTCCCGGCCCAGCAGCAGGGCGAGACCACCTTCCGGTACGCGGTCACGTCCGCCGCCGGGGTCAGGGGCAGCAGGCTGGGCGCGGCGGCGGCCTCGGGGCTGACCGAGCCGTTCGTCGGCGCGCTGGTCACCAGTGGCCCGGAGGCCGCCACGTACGCCTCCGTCGACCACCCCGACGTGCTGATCACCTCGCTCGGCCGGGCGGGCGACGGACGCGAGGTACGGCTGCAGTCGTTCGCCGCCGAGCCGGTGGAGGCGACGGTCACCATGCCGGGACACGAGACGGTCAAGGTGCGGCTGCCCGCCTGCGGCGTCGCCGTCGTCGAGGGGAAGCGCACGTGAAGATCGTTGACATCCGGGCCACGACGGTCGCCGTCCCGCTGGAGGCGCCGCTGCGGCACAGCAACGGCGCGCACTGGGGACGGTTCGTCCGCACGATCGTCGAGGTCGAGGCCGACAACGGGCTGGTCGGCCTGGGGGAGATGGGCGGCGGGGGCGAGAGCGCGGAGTCGGCGTTCCGCGCGCTCGTGCCGTACCTGAAGGGGCACAACCCGTTCGAGCTCGAAGCGCTGCGGTTCAAGATCGCCAATCCGACCGCCTCGCTCTACAACAACCGCACCCAGCTCCTCGCCGCCGTCGAGTTCGCCTGCCTCGACCTCGTCGGCCGCCACCTCGGCGTGCCCGTCCACGACCTGCTCGGCGGGCGGCTGCGCGACGCCGTCCCGTTCGCCTCCTACCTCTTCTACCGGTACGCGGCCGACGGCCACCCCGAGATCCGCACCCCCGGCCAGCTCGTCGAGCACGCCGCCCGGCTCAAGGAGGCCCACGGGTTCACCGTCCACAAGCTCAAGGGCGGCGTGTTCCCGCCCGACTACGAGCTGGAGTGCTACCGCGCGCTCGCCGACGCCTTCCCCGGCGACCGGCTCAGGTACGACCCCAACGCCGTGCTGTCGGTGGCCGAGGGGCTGCGGTTCGGCCGGGCCATCGAAGGGCTGAACAACGACTACCTGGAGGACCCCGTCTGGGGGCTGGAAGGGCTCAGGGCCGTTCGGGAGCAGGTCAAGGTGCCCCTCGCCACCAACACGGTGGTCGTCAACTTCGAGCAGCTCGCCTCCAACGTGCTGCGGAGGGCCGCCGACGTGGTGCTGCTCGACACCACGTTCTGGGGCGGGATCCGGCCGTGCGTGAAGGCGGCGGGCGTGTGCGAGACGTTCCAGCTCGGGGTGGCCGTGCACTCGTCGGGCGAGCTGGGCATCCAGCTGGCGACCATGCTGCACCTCGGCGCCGTGCTGCCCAACCTCACCTACGCCGCCGACGCCCACTACCACCAGCTGCGCGACGACGTGATCGAGGGCGGCAAGCTGCCGTACGCGGGCGGCGCCATCGCGGTGCC
>JABFVJ010000499.1 GCA_013362835.1 Nonomuraea sp.
CAGGTGCGCGGGGTGTCGGGGGTGTGGAAGGACCTCACCGACAACGTCAACTTCATGGCCTCCAACCTGACCTCCCAGGTGCGCAACATCGCCCAGGTCGCCACGGCCGTCGCCAACGGCGACCTGTCCAAGAAGATCGACGTCGACGCCCGGGGCGAGATCCTCGAGCTCAAGACCACGATCAACACCATGGTCGACACCCTCAGCCGCTTCTCCTCCGAGGTCACCCGCGTCGCCCGAGAGGTCGGCTCGGAGGGCAGGCTCGGCGGCCAGGCCGAGGTCGAGGGCGTCTACGGCACCTGGGAGCGCCTCACCAGCAACGTCAACGAGCTCGCCGGCAACCTCACCACCCAGGTGCGCGCCATCGCCGAGGTGGCCAGCGCCGTCGCCCAGGGAGACCTGAGCCGCTCGATCTCGCTGGAGGCCAAGGGCGAGGTGGCCGAGCTCAAGAACAACGTCAACCTCATGGTCGCGACCCTGCGCGAGACCACCCGCGCCAAGGACTGGCTCGAAAGCAATCTGGCCCGCATCGCCGGGCTCATGCAGGGCCACCGCGACCTCGTCGAGGTGGCCGACCTCATCCTGTCCGAGATCACCCCGCTGGTCTCGGCCCACTACGGCGCCTTCTTCCTGGCCGAGCGCGACCCGTACGAAGAGCCGGTGCTGGCCCTCATCGCGGGGTACGGCTCGGCGCTGCCCAGCCAGGAGATCCGGCCCGTCAAGTTCGGCCACGGACTGGTCGGCCAGGCGGCCGTGGAGAAGCAGCGGATCCTGCTGGCCGAGGTGCCGCCCGACTACATCAAGATCCAGTCGGGGCTCGGCGAATCGGCCCCCGCCAGCGTCGTCATCCTGCCCATCCCCTTCGAGGACCAGGTGCTCGGCGTGATCGAGCTGGCCTCCTTCAACCGCTTCAGCGACGTGCACCTGGCCTTCTTCGACCAGTTCGTGGTGACCATCGGCGTGGCGATCAACACCATCATCGCCAACTCGCGCACCGAGGCGCTGCTGTCGGAGTCGCAACGCCTCGCCGTACAGCTGCAGGGCCGCTCGGACGACATGCAGCGTCAGCAGGCCGAGCTGCGCAAGTCGAACGCGGCGCTGGAGGAGAAGGCGCAGCTGCTGGCGACGTCGAGCCGCTACAAGTCGGAGTTCCTCGCCAACATGTCGCACGAGCTGCGCACCCCGCTCAACAGCCTGCTCATCCTCGCCAGGCTGCTGGCCGACAACCCCGACGGCAACCTGTCGTCGCAGGAGGTGGAGTTCGCCTCCACCATCCACAACGCCGGCAGCGACCTGCTGCAGCTGATCAACGACATCCTCGACCTGTCCAAGATCGAGGCGGGCCGCATGGACGTGCGACCCGAGACGGTGCCGCTGAGCAAGCTGCTCGACTACGTCGACGCCACCTTCCGCCCGCTGACCGCCGACCGCGGGCTCGCCTTCGAGATCGAGGTACGGCCAGGCGTGCCGCGCGAGCTGTTCGCCGACGAGCGGCGCCTGCAGCAGATCCTGCGCAACCTGCTGTCCAACGCGGTCAAGTTCACCGCCGGCGGCGAGGTGCGGCTGGAGGTCTCCAACGCCGGGCCCCACGCCTTCGACGACGCCTCGCTGGAGACCGAGGAGGACGTCATCGCCTACGCGGTCACCGACACCGGCATCGGCATCGCCGCCGACAAGCTGCCCGCCATCTTCGGCGCCTTCCAGCAGGCCGACGGCACCACCAGCCGCAAGTACGGCGGCACCGGCCTGGGCCTGTCGATCAGCAGCGAGATCGCCCGCCTCCTCGGCGGCGAGATCCACGTCTCCAGCGAGCCGGGCAGGGGCAGCACCTTCACCCTCTACGTGCCCGCCCGCTGCCCGGCCCCGCTGGTCAGCCCCGGGCCCGACGACGACCACCAGGGGCGGCCCGAGACGCGGCACCGGCCCGCCGAGGCCCCGCCACCGCACGAGCAGGATGCGGAATGGCCCGCCGAGCAGGGCGGCGAGCTGTGGTACTCCGCGGCCAGGCTGACCGAGCTGAAGGCGGGACCGATCGGCAGGATCTTCGACGGCCGCCGGGTGCTGATCGTCGACGACGACATCCGCAACGTCTACGCCCTCACCCACGTGCTGAGCCGCCTCGGCCTGGAGGTCGTCTACGCCGAGAACGGCCGCGAAGGCATCGACACGCTCGAACGCGAGGAGCGGATCGAGCTGGTGCTGATGGACGTCATGATGCCCGGGATGGACGGCTACGAGACCATGGCGGTCGTCCGGCAGATGCCGCAGTACACCACGCTCCCCATCATCGCGCTGACGGCCAAGGCCATGCCGGGCGACCGCGACACCGCCATCGCCAGAGGCGCGTCCGACTACGTGCCCAAGCCGGTCGACCTCGACCACCTGCTGGAGGTCATGCGCAGCTGGATCAGCGGAGAGCGGCTGCCGGAAGAGGTCGCCGGATGAACCGGCCGGTCAAGATCCTGCTGGTCGACGACCGCGACGAGAGCCTGATGGCGCTCGAGGCGGTGCTGCGCCCGCTCCAGCAGACCCTGCTGCGCGCCAAGTCGGGGCAGGAGGCGATGAAGCTCATGCTGCGCCACGACGTCGCCGTCGTCCTGCTCGACGTGCTCATGCCCGGCATGGACGGCTTCGAGACCGCCACCCACATCAAGCGGCTCGACAAGACCAAGGACGTGCCGATCATCTTCCTCACCGGCACCGACAGCGGGTCGAGCGCCTCCTTTCGCGGCTACGCGGTGGGCGCCGTCGACTACATCACCAAGCCCTTCGACCCGTGGGTGCTCCGCTCCAAGGTCGCCGTCTTCATCGACCTGTTCCGCAAGACCGTGCGGCTGCAGGAGCAGACCACGCTGCTGCGCGAGCTGATCCGCCAGGACGACAGGCTGGCCGCCAACGGCAGGGCGATCGCCGCGTTCGGCGAGCGGCTGGGGGCCATGGAGTCGCGGCTGAGCGGCGTCTGCGCCGAGCGGCCCGAGGACGACGTGCTGAAGGAGGCGGTGGCGGAGCTGGCGGAGCGGGTGGCGGCCATGCAGGCGGCCTTCGAGGCGGTCAAGCTCTGAAAAGAGGGTTCGGGAGGCTTGTCCCGGCGTGGCAGAGTGCGGCCGGGGCGGTCTCCGACGTACCTTTGGCATCATGGCCACCCGTACGCCGAAAAGCACATCGAAAGGACCGGCGAAGCGGTCGACCTCCTCTCGGTCGGGGTCGGGCGGCTCGCCGGCCAAGCGCACGTCGGGCTCGGGGAGCTCGTCGTCGCGTTCGCGGCCCAGGGCGTCGGCCAAGAGACCGGTGACGCACCAGGACCCCATCACGTGGGTCTTCACCATGATCGGCAAGCTGATCGTCGGCCTGTGGATGCTGGTGGCCAACGGGCTCGGCGCGGCCGCGCGGGCGCTGGGCAACCAGGCCAAGGAGCTCGACCCCGCGCACCGGCGCGACGGCGTGGGCCTGGCGTGGCTGGCCGTCGCGATCGTGCTGGCCGCGATGACGTGGCGCACGACCAAGGGTGACGTGGCCGGATTCGTCTCCACGGTCGAGAGCGCGATCTTCGGCTCGCTGGCCTGGGCGGTGCCGCTGCTGCTGGGCCTGCTGGCCTGGCGCTACCTGCGCCACCCCGACCAGAACGCCGACACCGGGCGCATGATCATCGGCTGGGCCGCGCTGCTCGCCGGGGTGCTGGGCATCGTCCACGTCGCCAACGGCACGCCGTACCCCTCGGGCGGCAACAACGACACGATGGAGCGGGTGTCGCAGGCGGGCGGCATGGTCGGCTTCATCGTCTCCGCTCCGCCGATGAGTATCCTGCCCGCCTTCGTGACGATCCCGCTGCTGCTGATCCTGTCGGTGTTCGGCGTGCTGGTGATCACCGCGACGCCGGTGCACCGCATCCCCGAGCGGCTGGCCGAGCTGCGCCACATGCTCCTCGACCGCGGCACCCCCCAGCCGGGCGATCCCGTGCGGCGCAGCCGTACCAAGAAGAAGGACGGCCAGGAGCTGCCCGACGGCGTCAAGCCGTACGACTCCCCGGTCATCAAGGAAGACGACAAGCGGGCCGACCACTCGCCCGAGATCGTGCCGGGCCTGACCGCCGACGACGACGACCCGCCGGTCAAGGCCAGCAAGTCCGAGCCGCCCGAGCCCACCCCCGCCCCGCGCAAGGTCGAGCAGCTCGTGCTCTCGCCGCAGGCCGGGCCGTACATCCTGCCCGACCTGCAGACCCTCAAGGGCGGCAGCGCGCCCAAGCCGGCGACCAAGGCCAACAGCGTGGTGGTCAACGCGCTGACGAGCGTGCTGGAGCAGTTCGCCATCGACGCTCAGGTGATCGGCTTCACCCGCGGCCCGACGGTCACGCGCTACGAGATCGAGCTGGGCCCCGCGGTGAAGGTGGAGAAGGTCACCGCCCTCACCAAGAACATCGCCTACGCCGTCAAGTCCGCCGACGTCCGCATCCTGTCGCCCATCCCGGGCAAGTCGGCGATCGGCGTCGAGATCCCGAACGCCGACAAGGACCTCGTCTCGCTCGGCGACGTGCTCAGGTCGCAGGTCGCCCAGGCCGACCACCACCCGATGATCGTCGGGCTCGGCAAGGACGTCGAGGGCCGCACGATCGTCGCCAACCTCGCCAAGATGCCGCACCTGCTCATCGCGGGCGCCACCGGCGCCGGCAAGTCGGTCTGCGTCAACGGCCTCATCACCAGCATCCTGATGCGCTCCACGCCCGACGAGGTGCGCATGGTGCTGGTCGACCCCAAGCGGGTCGAGCTCAGCGTCTACGAGGGCATCCCGCACCTCATCACCCCGATCATCACCAACCCGAAGAAGGCCGCCGAGGCCCTCGAATGGGTGGTGGGGGAGATGGACCGCCGCTACGACGACCTGGCGGCCAGCGGTTTCCGCCACGTCGACGAGTTCAACAAGGCGGTCAAGGCGGGCAAGCTTCAGCCTCCTCCCGGCAGCGAGCGGGTCTACCAGCCCTACCCGTACCTCCTGGTGATCGTCGACGAGCTGGCCGACCTCATGATGGTCGCGCCGCGAGACGTCGAAGACTCCATCGTGCGCATCACCCAGCTGGCCCGCGCCGCGGGCATCCACCTGGTCATCGCCACCCAGCGGCCCTCCGTCGACGTCGTCACCGGCCTGATCAAGGCCAACGTGCCGTCCCGGCTGGCCTTCGCGGTGTCGTCGCTGACCGACTCGCGCGTCATCCTCGACCAGCCGGGCGCCGACAAGCTGGTCGGCCAGGGTGACGCGCTGTTCCTGCCGATGGGCGCGAGCAAGCCGATCCGCATCCAGAACGCCTTCGTCGGCGAGAAGGAGATCGCCGAGATCGTCGCCCACTGCAAGGGCCAGATGCAGGCCGAGTACCGCGAGGACGTCGCCGCCGCGCCGGTCAAGAAGGAGATCGACGAGGACATCGGCGACGACCTCGACCTGCTGCTGCAGGCGGCCGAGCTGATCGTGACCACGCAGTTCGGCTCGACCTCGATGCTCCAGCGCAAGCTGCGCGTCGGTTTCGCCAAGGCGGGACGCCTGATGGACCTTCTGGAAAGCCGCAATGTGGTGGGGCCCAGCGAAGGGTCAAAAGCTCGCGATGTGCTGGTCAAACCCGACGAGCTGGCCGGTCTGCTTGCGGATCTTCGCGGCGAATGACCCAGCTGTCCCCTGGGCATGGTGATTACTGATTGAATAAGTGTCACTACGCAAGGTCAGGGGCGGGGAGTGAACGAGCAGAGCATTGGCTCCATGCTGGCCGAGGCCAGGCGGGAGAAGGGACTGACGGTCGGGCAGCTGAGCGCGAGCACTCGTATTCGCGAGGCCGTGCTGTACGCCATCGAGCGCGACGACTTCTCCCTGTGCGGCGGGGACTTCTACGCCAAGGGCCACGTGAAGGGCTTCGCCAGGGCCGTCGGGCTCGACCCGGCGGCCATGGTGCAGCTCTACGACGAGCAGCACGGCGGGTTGCCCGTGCCGGTGAAGGCGGCGGCCGTCTTCCAGGCCGACCGCAGGGTCAAGCTGCGCGAGCGGCGCGGCCCCAACTGGACCATGGCGCTGGGGGTGGCGCTGGCCATCGTCGTCGTGTTCGGCGTCGTGCGGGTCATGGGCGGCTCCGGCCAGCCCCCGACGGCCGAGATCATGCCCGCCTCCAGCATCCCCAGCCTGCTGCCCAGCAACGCCCAGCCCGTCCAGCCCGTCCCGCCGCCCCGCACCCAGGCGCAGTCGACAGCGCGCAACCCCAAGATGGTCACCGTCAGGGTTCTGGCCAAGCGGTCGGCCTACGTGAACGTCCGTGACGCCAAGGGACGCAAGCTCTTCGCCGGCACCCTGGCCAAGGGCAAGTCCTCCACCTGGAAGGCCCCCTCCGAGGTCAAGCTGCTCATCGGCGATGCCGGGGCGGTATCCCTGCAGGTCAACGGCAAGAACCTGGGCACACCCGGATCGCGTGGGCAGACCATCCGCCGCTCCTTCGGGCCCTCAGCGGCCAGGCCCCGGTGAAGGTGGTGGCCAAGTGCCGATACCGTAGAGGACACCATGTCATCCCGCAGAACCGTTTCCCTGATCACTCTGGGCTGCGCCCGCAACGAAGTCGACTCGGAAGAGCTCGCCGCGCGCCTGGAGGCTTCCGGCTGGCAGCTCGGTGAAGACGACCCCGACGTCGTCGTCGTCAACACCTGCGGGTTCATCGACTCCGCGAAGAAAGACTCGATCGACACGCTGCTAGCCGCCTCCGACTCCGGCGCCAAGGTGGTCGCCGCCGGCTGCATGGCCGAGCGCTACGGCAAGGAGCTGGCCGACGCCCTGCCCGAGGCCAGCGCCGTCATCTCCTTCGACGACTACACCACCATCGGCGAGCGTCTCGACGACGTGATGGAGGGGCGGGCGTTCGCCCCGCACACGCCGCGCGACCGCCGCACGCTGCTGCCGCTCTCGCCCGTCGAGCGCCGCTCGGCCGCGAAGAACATCCCGGGCCACGGCGAGAGCGACCCGGCCGCGCCCTACCCCGCCAGCGGCCCGCGCGTGCTGCGCAAGCGGCTCGACGAGAGCCCGGTAGCCTCGCTCAAGCTGGCCTCCGGCTGCGACCGCCGCTGCACCTTCTGCGCCATCCCCGCCTTCCGCGGCTCCTACGTCTCCCGCACGCCCGAAGAGCTGCTGGCCGAGGCCGACTGGCTGGCCCACCGCGGGGTGCGCGAGCTGGTGCTGGTGAGCGAGAACTCCACCTCCTACGGCAAGGACCTGGGCGACCTGCGCGCGCTGGAGAAGCTGCTGCCGCAGCTGGCCGCGATCGAGGGCGTCGAGCGGGTGCGCGCGAGCTACCTCCAGCCGGCCGAGCTGCGTCCCGGCCTGATCGAGGTGCTGGCCGCCACCGAGGGCGTGGCGCCGTACTTCGACCTGTCCTTCCAGCACGCCTCCGGCACGGTCCTGCGCCGTATGCGCCGCTTCGGCGACCCTCAGCGATTCCTCGATCTGCTGGAGGCCGTCCGCAAGCTCGCCCCCGAGGCGGGCGTGCGCTCCAACTTCATCGTGGGCTTCCCCGGCGAGACCGACGAGGAGTTCGGCGAGCTGGTCGGCTTCCTGGAGCAGGCCCGTCTCGACGTCATCGGCGTGTTCGGCTACTCCGACGAAGACGGCACCGAGGCCGCGACCTTCGAGGGCAAGCTGCCCCAGGAGGTCGTCGACGAGCGGGTGCGCGTCCTGACCGAGCTGGCCGAGGAACTGACCTCGCAGCGCGCGGAGGAGCGCATCGGCACCGAGGTCGACGTGCTCATCGAGGAGGACCTGGGCGACGGCGGCTACGAAGGCCGCGCCGCGCACCAGGGCCCCGAGGTCGACGGTTCCGTCACCGTGCAGGGCATCGGCCTGCTGCCCGGCCAGATCGTCCGCGCCACGGTGGTCGACTCCGAGGGCGTCGACCTGATCGCGCGCATCAAGGCCGGCGGGCCGTGACGAAGGACGAGCGCCGCCTGGTGAGCCCCTGGAACATCGCGAACGTGCTCACGGTCCTCCGCTTGGCGCTCGTCCCGTTCTTCTTCGTCAGCCTGTTCCTGCCCGGCCCGACGTGGCGCTGGGTCGCCCTGGGCGTCTTCGCCGTGGGCTCGTTCACCGACTACCTCGACGGCGAGCTGGCCAGGCGCTACGGGCTGATCACCGACTTCGGCAAGATCGCCGACCCGATCGCCGACAAGGCGCTGAC
>JABFVJ010000487.1 GCA_013362835.1 Nonomuraea sp.
CGGTCAGCGCCTTGTCGGCGATCGGGTCGGCGATCTTGCCGAAGTCGGTGATCAGCCCGTAGCGCCTGGCCAGCTCGCCGTCGAGGTGGTCGGTGATCGAGGCCACCCCGAACACCGCCAGCGCGGCCAGCCGCCAGCCCGTGCCGGGGACGAACAGACAGAAGACGAAAAAGGGGACGAGCACCAACCGAAGGACCGTGAGGACGTTGGCGATGTTCCACGGGCTCACCACGCGGCGCTCGTCCCTGGTCATGGACTGGCCTTGATGCGCGCGATCAGGTCTACCCCCTCGGCGTCGACCACGACCGCGCGCACGATCTGCCCCTTGACCAGGCCGATGCCCTGGACGGTCACCGAGCCGTCGACCTCCGGGCCCTGGTGGGCGGCCCTGCCCTCGTAGCCGCCGTCGCCCAGGTCGTCGTCGATGAGCACGTCGACCTCGGTGCCGATGCGCTCCTCCGCCCGCTGGGCGGTCAGCTCCTCGGCCAGCTCGGTGAGCACGCGCACGCGCTCGTCGACGACCTCCTGGCCGAGCTTGCCCGGCAGCCCGGCGGCCTCCGTGCCGTCCTCGTCGGAGTAGCCGAACACGCCGATGACGTCGAGCCTCGCCTCCTCCAGGAAGCCGACCAGCTCGCCGAACTCCTCCTCGGTCTCGCCGGGGAAGCCCACGATGAAGTTGGAGCGCACGCCCGCCTCGGGAGCGCCCTTGCGCACGCTCTCCAGCAGGCCGAGGAACCGCTCGGGGTCGCCGAAGCGGCGCATCCTGCGCAGAACGCTGCCGCTCGCGTGCTGGAAGGACAGGTCGAAGTAGTCGGCCACGCCGTCGGTGGCGGTGATCACGTCGATCAGGCCGGGCCGCAGCTCGGCCGGCTGCAGGTAGCTGACCCGCACCCGGTCGATGCCCGGCACGGCGGCGAGCTGCGGCAGCAGCTTCTCCAGCGCCCGCAGGTCGCCGAGGTCCTTGCCGTAGGAGGTGGAGTTCTCCGAGACCAGGACGAGCTCGCGCACGCCGCGGTGGGCCAGCCAGTCGGCCTCGGCGAGCAGCTCGTCGGGCTGCCGGGAGACGTAGGCGCCGCGGAAGGCCGGGATGGCGCAGAACGTGCAGCGCCGGTCGCAGCCGGAGGCCAGCTTGAGCGAGGCGACCGGGCTCTCGTCGAGCCGCTTGCGCAGCACGCGCGGGCCGCTCGCGGGGGCCAGCCCGTCGGGCAGGTCGCCGTGGCCGGGGATCGCGCCCTTGGCCGCACTCGCCCGCTCGACCGGCGAGATGGGCAGCAGCGTGCGGCGGTCGCGCGGGGTGTGGGGCGTGAGCGGCTTGCCGGCCAGGACGTCGTCGAGCCGGCCGCCGATCTCGGCGTAGTCGTCGAAGGAGATGACGGCGCTCGCCTCGGGCAGCGCGTCGGCCAGCTCGTTTCCGTAGCGCTCGGCCATGCAGCCCGCTGCCACCACCTTCGCTCCGGAGTCGGCGGCGGCGAGCAGCGTGTCGATGGAGTCTTTCTTGGCCGAGTCAATGAAGCCACACGTGTTGACGACGACGACGTCTGGGTCGTCGTCGCCCAGCTGCCAGCCGGCAGCCTCAAGTCGCGCGGCGAGCTCCTCGGAGTCGACCTCGTTGCGCGCGCAGCCCAGGGTGATCAGCGATGCGGTTCGGCGGGATGACATGGTGAACACTACGGTATCGGGAGTTGGCCACCACCTGATGCACGGCCTCCCCGCCGGACTACCGCGGAGGCGGTGTGGAAAGGCCGAACGAGCGGGTCACCATCTCCCCGCGACCCCCGATCTTGCCCACTTTCTTGCCGTTGACCTGCAAGGACACCGCGCTCGCGTCACCGAGCAGCAAGCTGACCTTGTCGGCGGCCCGCCACTCCGAGCTGTTTCCCGCCTTCAACATCCCGGCGAAGAGCATGCGGCCCTCGGCGTCGCGCACGTTCACGTACGACGTGCGCCTGGCCTTGATCTTCAAGGTCACCATGCCCTTGCTCACCTTGGCCTTCGGCGGCTTGGCCATCGGTTTCTCGGTGATGGGCGTGTTCGGCGGCACGCTGGGCCGCGGCGTGATCGCGTGCACGTCGGCCGTGTGCACCTGGTCGCTCGCGCCGCCCAGCACCCGTACGGTGCCGAAGAGCACCACGACGGCCAGCGCCACGCCGAGCGCCATCGTCCAGTTGGGCCCCCGTCGCTCGCGCAGGGCGACGGTGCGGTCGGCCTGGAACACGGCGGCCGCGCGCACCGGCTCCGGCGCGCCGCCGTGCTGCTGGTCGAACAGGTGGACGGTGGCCTCGGGATCGAGGCCGACGACCTTGGCGATGGCCTTGACGTGGCCTCTGGCGTAGAAGCCGCCGCCGCACTGTTCGTAGTCATCCTGCTCGATGCAGTTGATGATCGCTTCACGGATCCGGGTGGCGGCGCTGACCTGCGCCACCGTCATTCCGGCCGCCTGCCTGGCCGCAGCCAGCATGGCCCCGATGCTCTGCTCCTGCACAGCGAACGCCTCCCCACCACGACACTGCGTAGTGGTTCATATTCAATCAGTTATCGCCGTGGAACCGTGCATTGGGGTCATTCGCCACGCAGGTCGGCCAGCAAGCCCGGCAGATCGTCCGGTTTGACCAGGACCTCGCGCGCCTTGGAACCCTCGCTGGGGCCGACCACGTTGCGGCTCTCCAGCAGGTCCATCAGGCGTCCGGCCTTGGCGAAGCCGACCCGCAGCTTGCGCTGCAACATCGAGGTCGACCCGAACTGGGTCGTCACGATCAGCTCGGCGGCCTGGATCAGCAGGTCGAGGTCGTCGCCGATGTCCTCGTCGATCTCCCGCTTGACCGGCGCGGCGGCCACGTCGTCGCGGTACTCGACCTGCATCTGCTCCTTGCAGTGCGAGACGATCTCCGCGATCTCCTTCTCGGAGACGAACGCGTTCTGGATCCGGATGGGCTTGCTCGCGCCCATCGGCAGGAACAGCGCGTCGCCCTGGCCGACCAGCTTGTCGGCGCCCGGCTGGTCGAGGATGACCCGCGAGTCGGTGAGCGAGGAGACCGCGAACGCCAGCCTGGACGGCACGTTCGCCTTGATCAGGCCGGTGACGACGTCGACCGAGGGCCGCTGGGTGGCGATCACGAGGTGGATGCCGGCCGCGCGGGCGAGCTGCGTGATGCGGACGATCGAGTCCTCGACGTCGCGCGGGGCCACCATCATGAGGTCGGCCAGCTCGTCCACGATCACCAGCAGGTACGGGTAGGGCTGGTAGACCCGCTCGCTGCCCGGCGGCGGCACGAGCTTGCCCGCCCGCACCGCCTTGTTGAACTCGTCCACGTGCCGGAAGCCGCTCGCGGCCAGGTCGTCGTAGCGCCGGTCCATCTCGCCCACCACCCATTCGAGGGCCTCCGCGGCCTTCTTCGGGTTGGTGATGATGGGCGTGATCAGGTGGGGGATGCCCTCGTAGACGCTGAGCTCGACCCGTTTGGGGTCGACCAGCACCATGCGTACCTCGTCGGGGGTGGAGCGCATGAGGATGCTGGTGATGAGGCCGTTGACGCAGACCGACTTTCCGGCGCCGGTCGCGCCCGCGATGAGCAGGTGGGGCATCTTGGCGAGGTTGGCGACGATCGTGCGGCCCTCGACGTCCTTGCCGAGGCCGACGATCATCGGGTGGTGGTCGGCCTGCGCCACCTGCGAACGCAGCACGTCGCCGAGCGACACGAGGTCCTTGTCGGCGTTGGGGATCTCCACCCCGATCGCCGACTTGCCGGGGATCGGCGACAGGATGCGCACGTCGGCGGACTTGACGGCGTAGGCGATGTTCTTGGTGAGTGCGGTGACCTTCTCCACCTTCACGGCGGGCCCGAGCTCGATCTCGTAGCGCGTCACCGTCGGGCCGCGGGTGAAGCCGATCACCTGCGCGTCGATGGTGAACTGCTCCAGGACGCTGGTCAGCGCGTTGACCACGGTCGTGTTGGCCTTGGTCTGCGGCTTGGGCGCGGTGCCGGGCTTGAGGAACTGCAGGTCGGGCACACTGTACGGCCCCGCCTGCGGCGACAGCACGAGCTGCTCGACCTTGCGCGGCGCGGGCGTCGGCTGCGGCGGCTCGGGCTTGCGCTCCAGCGAGGGCGGCTCCTCGTCCACCAGCCCCGGCACGATCTCCGGCGAGTGGTCGGCCAGCTTGTCCTTCTCGGCGATGACCGGCGTGTCGTACGGCTTGACCGTCTCGACGCCCTCGCCCTCGTTCTTCTTCGGCCGCGGCTTGCGCCTGCCGGGCGTACGGGGCGAGGGCTGCTCGGCGTGCCGCTCGAACAGCATGTGCTTGAGCTCCGACAGCCGCTCGGGGATGCGGTGGACCGGCGTGGCCGTGATCACCAGCACGCCGAACCCGGACAGGAGCAACAACAGCGGGATCGTGATCCAGGACGGCAGGATGCTCATCGGCGGCGCTGAGACGATGAACCCGATCATGCCGCCGGCCGCCGACACCTTGTCCATGCCCTGGCCCTCGCCGGCCGGGTAGGGGGTGTCGTTGGCCACGTGGATGACGCCGAGCACGCCGACCATGAGCGCGCTCCACCCGATCACCATCCGGCCGGTGTCGGCGTTCTGGTCGGGGTGGCGCAGGTAGCGCCAGGCCAGCAGGCCGAGCAGCAGCGGCAGCGCCCAGGCCAGCGAGCCGAAGATGGCGTGCACGGCGGTGTTGACCACGCTGGAGACGGCGCCCTCGGGGTTGCGCCAGGTCATCGCGGCCAGCACGATCGCCCCGGCCAGCACCGACAGGCCGACGCCGTCGCGGCGGTGGGCCGGGTCGAGCTCGCGGGCGTTCTTGCCGAGCGCGCGGGCGGTGCTGCCGATGCCGCCGGCGAGCAGCATCCACAGCCCGACGACCAGCTTGCCGATCATGGTGAAGACCCAGCTGATCGGGTCGGGGTGGGTCACGGACGACTTGCGGCCGGACGCGGCCGCCTTCGCCCTCGGTCGCCCCGCCGCCGCGGCCGGCCGCTTCGCGGGGGTCGATCGAGGCGAGGTCGACCGCTTCGCCGGCCCCTTCGATGCGCTTTTCGGCGTACGGGTGGCCATGATGCCAAAGGTACGACGGAGACCCCGCCGGACGCGCGTGGACGCGCCGAGCGCCCGAAAAGTCCGCTTTTATTCGCCACCGGCCGAGAGCACGTCGAAGGCCGCCTGCATCGCCGCCACCCGGTCGGCCAGATCCTTGATCGTGTCCGTCATCCCCTCGTCGCCGGCCACGGTCATCCCCTCCAGCCGGGCCTCGACCGCGGCCAGCCGCCGCGCGAAGTCGGACATCACCTCGTTGTCCTGGACGAGCTGGGTCAGCAACGCCGTCTGCTCGACCAGCACCGCGTTCTTGCGGAACAGCTCGATGAAGACCGCGACCTTCGACCTGAGCACCCACGGGTCGAACGGCTTGGTGAGGTAGTCGACCGCGCCCACGGCGTAGCCGCGGAAGGCCGAGCCGGAGTTGGGCTCGGTGCCGGTCAGGAAGATGATGGGGACGTCGCGGGTCTGGTCGAGCCGCTTGATGTGGGCCGCGGTCTCGAAACCGTCCATGCCGGGCATGAGCACGTCGAGCAGGACGACCGCGAAGTCGTTGCGCAACATCAGCTTCATGGACTCCTGCCCCGACCTGGCCTTGAACAGCCGCTGCTGCAACGGCCGCAGCACGGCCTCCAGCGCGACCAGGCTCTCCTCGTTGTCGTCCACCAGCAGGATCTTGACCTGGCGGTTCATCCCTCACACTTCCTCTCCCCGGCGAGCCAGCCGCGCATCACCTCGAGCAGGTGATCGAGATCGACGGGTTTGGGCACGTAGTCGGAGGCGCCGCAGGAGATCGTCTTCTCCCTGTCACCCGGCATCGCCTTGGCCGTCAGCGCGATGATCGGCAGGTCGGCGAACCTGGGCATCTCGCGTACGGCGGCGAGCGTCTCGTAGCCGTCCATCTCCGGCATCATCACGTCCATCAGGACCAGCGAGATGTCCTCCTCGCGTTCGAGCGCCTCGACGCCCTCGCGGCCGTTCTCCGCGTAGACGATCTCCATGCCGAGCCGGCCGAGCACGTGGGTGAGCGCGTAGACGTTGCGGATGTCGTCGTCGACGATGAGCACGCGGCGGCCTTCGAGCACCGCGCCGAGCGGCCCCTCGCGCAGCTCGCTCAGCCTGGACGCCGACTGCCACAGGTCGTCGCCCTCGACCGGCCATTCGGCGTTCGGGTGGAACGACTCGCGCGGCGGCTCCGGCCGCCACTCGGGCTCGACGGTGACCATGGAGGCGGGGCAGCGGGCGGGCACGTACAGGGTGAAGGTGCTGCCCTTGCCGAGGGTGCTGCTCGCGTGGATCTCGCCGCCGAGCAGGCGGGCGATCTCGCTGCTGATCGACAGGCCGAGGCCGGTGCCGCCGTACTTGCGGCTCGTGGTGCCGTCGGCCTGCTGGAAGGCGCCGAAGATGGCGGGCAGTTTGTCCTCGGCGATGCCGATGCCGGTGTCGCTGACCGCGAAGGCGAGCACGTCGTGCTCGGCCGAGGCGGGATCGTGGACCGAGACCCGCAGCCTCACCTCGCCCGACGAGGTGAACTTGACCGCGTTGGACAGCAGGTTGCGCAGGATCTGCTGCAGCCGCCGCTCGTCGTTGTACAGCTCGCGCGGTGTCCCCGGGCTCACCTCGATCTCGAACGTGAGCCCCCGGTCCACCGTGAGCGGCCGGAACGTGGCGTCTACGTAGTCGAGCAGCTTGCTCAGCGGCAGCTTCTCCGGGCGTACGTCCATGCGGCCCGCCTCGATCTTGGACAGGTCGAGGATGTCGTTGATCAGCTGGAGCAGGTCGCTGCCCGCGTTGTGGATCGTGGTGGCGAACTCGACCTCCTGCGCCGACAGGTTGCCCTCGGGGTTGTCGGCCAGCAGCCTGGCCAGGATGAGCAGGCTGTTGAGCGGGGTGCGCAGCTCGTGGGACATGTTGGCCAGGAACTCCGACTTGTAGCGGGAGGAGGTGGCCAGCAGGTGGGCCTTCTCCTCCAGCGCGGCGTTGGACCTGCGCAGCTCGGCCTGCTGGCGCTGCAGCTCGTCGGAGCGGCCCTGGAGCTGCTGGGCCAGGCGCTGCGACTCCGACAGCAGCGACTCGGTGCGGGCGTTGGCGATGATCGTGTTGATGGCCACGCCGATGGTGACCCCGAACTGGTCGAAGAAGGCCAGGTGCACGTCGCTGAACCGGCTGAACGAGGCCAGCTCGATCACCCCGAGCACCTTGTCCTCGAACAGGATCGGCAGCACGACCACGCTGGCCGGCGCGGCCTCGCCGAGCCCGGTGTGGACCTTGATGTAGCCGGGCGGCACGTCCTCCAGCAGGATGCGCTCGTGCTCCAGCGCCGCCTGCCTGATCAGCCCCGGGCCGGGCGTGCCGGGGTCGGGCAGCGCGTCGTGGGCGGCGCCGTAGCCGGCGATGAAGGCCAGCTCGCGGTCGTCGGTGTCGGCCAGGTAGAAGGCGCCGTACTGGGCGCTGACCAGGGGGGTGAGCTCGCGCAGGATGAGGTCGGCGACCTCGACCAGGTCGCGGTGGCCCTGCATGAGCCCCGCGATGCGGGCGAGGTTGCTCTCCAGCCAGTCCTTGGCCCTGGTCGTCTCGCGCAGCGTGGCGACCATGAGGTTGACGTTGTTCTTCAGCTCGTTGACCTCGCCCTTGGCCTCGACGCTGATCGCCCGGCTCAGGTCGCCCTGGGCGACCGCGCTCGCCACCTCGGCGATGGCGCGCACCTGGGTGGTGAGGTTGCCGGCCAGCTCGTTGACGTTCTTGGTGAGGCGTTCCCAGGTGCCGTAGACGCCCTCGACCTCGGCCTGGCCGCCGAGCCTGCCCTCCGAGCCGACCTCCCTGGCCACGCGGGTGACCTCGGAGGAGAAGGAGGACAGGGTGTCGACCATCGTGTTGATGGTGGTCTTGAGCACGAGGATCTCGCCGCGGGCGTCGACGTCGATCTTCTTGGACAGGTCGCCGTTGGCGACCGCCGTGGCGACCTGGGCGATGTTCCTGACCTGGCTGGTGAGGTTGGAGGCCATGAAGTTGACGTTGTCGGTGAGGTCCTTCCACACCCCGCTCACCCCGCGCACCTGAGCCTGACCGCCGAGCCGCCCCTCGGTGCCGACC
>JABFVJ010000177.1 GCA_013362835.1 Nonomuraea sp.
CTACGAGCGGCGGCGGCGGCCAGGCTCCCGGGCTGCCGTTGCTGTTGGATCCTTCGTTGTGGACGGTGCGGTGGTGGCTACGGCAGTGGGAGCGCTCTCCTCACTCGCGTCCAAGCCTTCGCGCGATCCGCCCGCGCCCACGCCCGTTGAGTGGGGTTCAGCGGACCGGCAGGCCGGTGACGGCGCGGCCGATGATCAGGCGCTGGATCTCCGACGTGCCCTCGAAGATGGTGTAGATCTTGGCGTCCCGGTGGAAGCGTTCCACCGGGTGTTCCCTGGTGTAGCCGGCGCCGCCCAGGATCTGGATCGCCTGTTCGGTCACCCACACCGCCGTCTCCCCCGCCACCAGCTTCGACATCGAGCCCTCCGCCTGCTCGAACCGGCGGCCGTTCCTGGCCATCCAGGCGGCCCGCCAGGTCAGCAGGCGGGCGACGTCGACGCGGGTGGCCATGTCGGCGAGCAGGAACGCGACGGCCTGGTTCTCGCCGATCCTGCGGCCGAACTGCTCGCGTTCGCGGGCGTAGTCGCGGGCGTACTCGAAGGCGGCGCGGGCGATGCCGACGGCCATGGCGGCGACCGACGGGCGGGTGGTCTCGAAGGTGCGCATCGCGGCCTGCTCGCCGGCGCGTTCGCCGCCACGGACCCTGGCCAGGCGGGCGTCCAGTTTCTCCCTGCCGCCGAGCAGGCACGAGCCGGGCACGCGTACGTCCTCCAGGACGACCTCGGCGGTGTGCGAGGCCCGGATGCCGTGCTTGCGGAACTTCTGGCCCATGGACAGGCCGGGGGTGCCGGGCGGGACGACGAAGGTCGCCTGGCCGCGGGTGCCCAGGGACGGGTCGACCGAGGCGACGATCACGTGGACGTCGGCGATGCCGCCGTTGGTGGCCCAGGTCTTGACGCCGTTCAGCACCCAGTCGCCGCCGTCGGGGACGGCGCGGGTGCGGATGGAGCCGATGTCGGAGCCGGCGTCGGGCTCGGAGGCGCAGAAAGCGCCGAGCTTGACGTCGTCGGGCGTGCCGAACATCTGGGGCAGCCACTCCCCCATCTGCTCGGGCGTGCCGTTGGCGGACAGGGCGGCGGCGGCCAGGCCGGTGCCGACGATGGACAGGCCGATGCCGGCGTCGCCCCAGAAGATCTCCTCGAACGCCACGGGCAGGGCCAGGCCGCTCTGCTCGAACCATTGGGTGGCGAAGAAGTCGAGCGAGTAGAGGCCGATCTTGGCGGCTTCCTGGATGACGGGCCAGGGGGTCTCCTCGCGCTCGTCCCATTCGGCGCCCGCGGGGCGGATCACGTCGCGGGCGAACGCGTGGACCCAGTCGCGTACTTCGATCACGTCGTCGCCGAGCTCCGGACAGAACCCGCTCATCGTCTCCACCCCTGACCTTCAACACGTTACCAGCGGTAACACCTTACCGGCATCTCTCCTCAGGAAACCAGGTCACCGGCGCGCGGCGGAGAGCAGGACGGCCAGCGCCGCCACGCCCATGCCGCCCGCCAGCGTGTACACGAGCGGCGTGAAACCGGTGAACGCGGCCGCGACCTGCGGCCCGACGCTGCCGCCGACGGCGAGCGCGCAGGAGAACAGGGCGAGCGCGGTGCCGCGGGCCGCTCCGGCCTGGGCGGAGACGGCCTCGTTCATGCTGGGGAGGCCGCCGGTGATGGCGGCGACGTACACGGCCAGCAGGAGCACCAGGCCGAGGGCGGTGGCGCCGGTGAAGGCGACGGCGGCCAGGGCGAGCGCGCCGAGGACGAGGAACGAGGCGGCCCTGGCCACGGTGGGGATCCGGGCCAGCCACGGCATGAGCACCGGCATCAGCACGATCGCCGGCAGCCCCGAGGCACGTAGCGTGAGCAGTTCGGCGGGTGAGGCGCCGCCGGAGATCTGCAGCCCGGTGTAGACGGCCACGAACCCGGCCATCAGCACGACCGTGGCCAGGTAGCGAAGCGCCAGCACGCGGTCGAACAGCAGGCCGGGGACCGCACGGTACACCGACAGCAACGATCCGGCCTCCGGGCGCGGCAGGTCGGGCAGCATGACGGCGCGCAGCCCGAGACCGGCGAGCGCGAAGCCCGCCGCGGAGAGCAGGAACAGCCCGCGCCACCCGATCGCCTCGACCAGCACCTGCGCGGCGACCTGCAACAACACGGCGGAGGCGAGGAAGGCGCCGGTCACCGCGGCGATGGCGACCACGCGCCGCCGCGGCTCCAGCCGCTCGACCAGGTACGCCATGCCCGCCGGCGGGAACATCGCCACGGCCACGCCCTGCACGGCCCGCAACACGAGGGCGACCTCGGGATTCGGGCTCAACGCCACCAACGCGCTGGTCACGGCGGCGAGCGGCAGGCCGATCAGGAGCAGCCTGCGGCGGCCGTACCGGTCGGAAAGGGGGCCGAACACCAGGAAGCCCACGCCGTACCCGATGCCGAACGCGGTGACCAGCCAGGTCAGGCCGCCCGGCGAGGCGTGCCAGCCGGTGGCCATGTCGTGCAGGAGCGGGATCACGATGTAGAGCTGGCCGCTGCACAGGATCGCGGTGAGGGTGAAGGCCAACAGGGTGCGGGCGAAGGGCGCATAGGCCGTACGGGGGGCCGCCGTGGGGGCCGTACGGGGAAAAGTGAGTGCCATGACCCGGGACGCTATCCAACCAACTAGTTGGACGTCAACCGTTTAGTTGGATTACAACCAACTGGTTGTTCGTGGCAGAATGGGACCCATGACACCCAAGGTCTCGACCGCCGCCACCCGGGCCGCCCTCCTGGAGGCCGCGCGCGAGGAGTTCGCCGCGTACGGCGTCGCGGGCGCGCGCGTCGACCGCATCGCCGAGCGGGCCGGCGTCAACAAGGAGCGCATCTACGGCCATTTCGGCAACAAGGAGAAGCTGTTCGACGCCGTCATCAACGAGGCGCTCGACGACCTGACCCAGCAGATCGCGCTGCCCGGCGCCGACCCGGTCGACTACGTGGCCAGCCTGACCGACTACTACCGGCGCCACCCCGACCTGGTGCGGCTGCTGATGTGGGAGGCGCTCAACTACCGGGGCCAGGAGTTGCTGCCCGGCCAGGAGGCCCGCGTGGAGCGGTGCGGGCGCAAGGCGGCCTCGCTGGCCGAAGGGCGGGGCGAGCAGCCGTCGGCGGCGACGGCGCGCACGCTGTTCACGCTGACCGGGCTGGCCCTGTTCCCGGCCATGATGCCGCAGCTCGGGCGCATCATCCTCGGCGAGGCCGCCGACGACCACGACGCGCTGCGCGACCAGATCAGCACGTTCGTGGCCGCCGCACTCAAGCAGGGCTGAGCATCTGGCCGGTGTGCGTCAGGCCGGTGTGTGTCAGGCCGGTGTGTGTCAGGCCGGTGTGTGTCAGGCCAGGGTGAGCATCGGCGGGCGTTCGGCGATGCCGACCTGCCTGGTCAGCACGTCATGCCCGCCCTCGCACCGGCGGAACTGGGCCAGCTCCGCCGCGGGCGCGTGACACGACTCGATCTTGCCCTGGCGTTGCAGCCGCGACCAGGCCGCCAGCATGATCTGCGCCGCCATGCCGCCCAGGGCCTCGGTCGACTGCGGCGCGTGCTCGCGCGACCCCAGGTCCACCTGGGCCAGGCCGTCGAGTCCGGCCAGGTCGAGCAGGTCGATGAGCAGGCCGAGCTCCACCCCGTAACCGGTCAGGAACGGCACGCGTTCCAGGGCCGATCGGCGTCCGGCGTACTCGCCGGCGAGCGGCTGCACGAAGCCGGCCAATTCCGGCCAGTGCAGGTTGATCAGGGGCCGGGCGACCAGCTCGGTGACACGGCCGCCGCCGGTCGGGGCGCCGTTGAGCGGACGGTCGTAGCAGCCCTTGGCGTAGGCGATCGTGGGGTCGGTGAGCAGCGGGCCGAGCAGCCCGGCGACCAGCGAGGCGTGGAAGTGCCTGATGTCGGCGTCGGCGAAGGCCACCACGTCGCCCGAGGTGACCGCCAGCGACTTCCACAGCGCCTCGCCCTTGCCCTCCAGCGGTTCGAGCTCGGGCAGGATGTCCTCCTGAGCGTGCACGGCGGCCCCGGCCCGCGCGGCCACGCGCGCGGTGTCGTCGGCCGAGCACGAGTCGATGACCACGATCTCGTCCACCAGGCCGTCGAGCTCCCTGCGGATCACCTCCACGATCTCGCCCACGGTCTCCCGCTCGTCGCGGGCCGGGAGCACCACGCTCACCGTGGTGTCCCCCTTGGCCGCCACCAGATCGGCCAGCGGCCAGTCCGCGGCGGAAGATGTTCGGCGACGCAACCATTTCCGCACGTCAGGCAGCATGTGCGACACCTCCCCCGTCATCCCCGCCTGTCAGCTTATGCGGTGGCGGCGTGGCGCTCCAGGAAGGTGTAGACGTCCGCCTCGTCCACGCCCGGGAACGACCCGGGCGGCAGGGCGGCCAGAATGTGGGAATTGGCGCGGGCAGAGGGCCAGGCGTAGCCCTCCCAGCGTTCGGCCAGCTCGGCGGGCGGACGGCGGCAGCAGTCGCCGTTGGGGCAGCTCGACTTGGTGCGGTTGGTGGTCTCACGCCCCCGGAACCACCGCGATTCCCGGTACGGCACGCCCAGCGTGATGGCGAAGTCCCGCTCCCGCGACGGATCGACGTGGGCGACGCAGAAATAGGTGCCGGTGGGCGAGTCGGAATACTGGTAGAACACCGAGAAACGGTCGGGCGAGGCGAACACCTGCCTCCCTGACCACTGCAGGCACATCCGCTGCCCCTCGATGGCCCCCTGCTCGTCGGCGGGGAAGACGATCCCGTCGTTCTCGTACGCCTTGTAGATGGTGCCCCCGGCGTCGTTGCGCACGAAGTGGCAGACGAGGCCCAGGTGGTGGGTGGCCAGGTTGGTGAAGCGGTGGGCGGCCATCTCGTACGAGACCGCGAACACGTCGCGCAGGTCCTCCACCGACAGCGCCCGCGCGGCCTTGGCCTCCTGGAGGTAGAGGGCGGCGGCCCGCTCGGGCACGAGCACGGCGGCGGCGAAGTAGTTGGCCTCGGTGCGCTGGCGCAGGAAGTCGGCGAAGTCGCGGGGCTTGCCGTGGCCGAGCGCCAGATGGCCGAGCGTCTGGAGCAGGATCGTACGCGGGGTGTGCATGCCCAGCTGCTCGTGTTTGACGTAGATGCGCCGGTTACGCAGGTCGGTGATGGAACGCACCGAGCGCGGCAGGTCCTGGGCGGTGTGCACGGTGTAGCCGAAGTGCGTGACCAGGCCCTGGATCGTGCTCTGGGACAGCGCGCCCGTACGGTAGCCCACCGCGTCGAGCGCCTCGGCGGCGGCCTTCTCGATGTCGGGGAAGTAGTTGCCCACCTCGCGCTGCCTGCGCCGCAGCTCGGCGTTGGCGGCCCTCGCCTCCTCGGGCGTGGCGGTGCCGCGGGCCTGACGGGCGCGCAGCTCGCCGTAGAGGCCGAGGAGGTGTTCGAGCACGTCGTTGGGCACGCGCGCGGAGACCTTCAGCCGGGGCAGGCCGAGGCCGGCGTAGAGGGGGTCGCGTTGCGCCTCCTCCAGCGCGATCTCCAGCTGGGCGCGCCGGTTGGGCGGCTGGCGGCGCAGCAGCTCCTCGACGGGGACGCCCAGCGCGGTCGCCAGGGACTTGAGCAGCGAGAGCTTGGGCTCGCGCTTGCCGTTCTCGAGCAGCGACAGCTGGCTGGGCGCCCTGCTGACACGCGAGCCCAGGTCGGACAGGGTCAGGCCGCGTTGTTTGCGCAGGTGGCGCAGACGCTGGCCGAACGCGATCAGATCGAGCTCCTGCGTCAAAGACAGCGGTTCTTCGCCTAGCAGGGACGCCATAGAGGCATCTTAGACAGAAAATCGGCCCATTTTCTAGCCTCAGGCGGCTCACTGTTCGCGCCTTCCGGACGGTGAGGGCCCGCTTGGGGATTGGTCTAGTCCAACGGGAAAACTCGCGATTTCTTCTCTACTGAATACCCACCGGTAATGCACGTGTGGGAAATTTCGACGATTCTTCTCTCGGACTGAGCCTATTGACACCGGGTCTCAGGGCAGATGATCGAGGTGAGCCCCAGGGGACGACAAAGGAGCGAATCATGAACGATCGCCTCAAGGGAGCTGCTGAGCAGCTGCGGGACGAGTGGGACAACGATCCTCGCTGGGAGGGCGTCGAGCGCACCTACAGCGCCGAAGACGTGATCCGGTTGCGCGGGAGCGTCCAGGAGGAGCACACGCTGGCCCGGCTCGGCGCCGAGCGGCTGTGGAACCTGTTGCACACCGAGGACTACGTCAACGCCCTCGGCGCGCTCACCGGCAACCAGGCCGTGCAGCAGGTGAAGGCCGGGCTGAAGGCGATCTACCTGTCCGGCTGGCAGGTCGCCGCGGATGCCAACCTTGGCGGGCAGACCTACCCCGACCAGAGCCTCTACCCGGCGAACTCGGTGCCGGCGGTGGTGCGCCGGATCAACAACGCGCTGCTGCGCGCCGACCAGATCACCTGGTCGGAGGGCGACGACGACGCGCCGCACTGGCTGGCGCCGATCGTGGCCGACGCCGAGGCCGGGTTCGGCGGGGTGCTGAACGCGTTCGAGCTGATGAAGGGCATGATCGCGGCCGGCGCCGCGGGCGTGCACTGGGAGGACCAGCTCGCCTCCGAGAAGAAGTGCGGCCACCTGGGCGGCAAGGTGCTGATCCCGACCGGCCAGCACATCAAGACGCTCAACGCCGCGCGGCTCGCCGCCGACGTGTGCGGCGTCCCCTCACTGATCGTCGCGCGGACCGACGCACAGGCCGCGACGCTCCTGACCAGTGACGTGGACCCGCGCGACCAGGCCTTCACCACCGGCGAGCGCACCGCCGAGGGCTTCTACCGGGTGCGCAACGGCGTGGACGCCTGCATCGCCCGCGGCCTGGCCTACGCCCCCCACTCCGACCTGCTGTGGATGGAGACCGGCACGCCCGACCTGGACGTGGCCCGCGAGTTCGCCGAGGCCGTCAAGGCGCGGTACCCGGACCAGATGCTGGCCTACAACTGCTCGCCGTCGTTCAACTGGAAGAAGCACCTCGACGACTCCACGATCGCCAAGTTCCAGCGGGAGCTCGGGCACATGGGGTACAAGTTCCAGTTCATCACGCTGGCCGGGTTCCACTCGCTGAACTACTCGATGTTCGACCTCGCCCAGGGCTACGCCGCCGACGGCATGACGGCCTACGTCGAGCTCCAGGAGGCCGAGTTCGCCGCCGAGTCGCGCGGCTACACCGCGACCCGGCACCAGCGCGAGGTCGGCACCGGCTACTTCGACCTGGTCAGCACGGCCGTCGCGCCCGACTCCTCGACGACCGCGCTCAAGGGCTCCACCGAAGAGGAGCAGTTCCACCACTGATCCCCCCGAACTCGCCGGCCACCTCCAGGGCATGGGATGGTTCCCCCGGCGAAAGGGCCGCGCCAGCGCCCCCGGCCTGGCGCGGCCCACCCATTTCTCCGGCCCGGCTCAGCCGGCCTCGTGGGCCCAGGACGGGAGGTCCTGGCGTTCGGTGATGTCGCGGACCAGCTGGGCGTGGGCGTCCTGGGCCTGCTGGCGGGTCGACCAGTGCAGGCTCAGCACCTCCTCGTCGCCGAGGCGTACGGCCGACTCGAACAGCAGCGGCACCTTCCCGCCGTCGGCCTGGTCGCGCACCAGGTGGGTGGTGGTGATCCGGAACGTTCCCGCCGCCGTGACCACCTGGTCGTCGCCGATGGTCCGCGCGGCGGTGTCGGCCAGCAGTCGCTCCGCCCGCGCCTTGCTGACCGGGTTGCCCTCGATGTCGTAGTAGCCCATGGCGGCCTCGCTTTCGGGTGAGGAGACGGCCTGTCCCGCGCTCACCTCGATCATGGGGCATCCCGGCGGTCGTCCGGTCAGCGGGTCACGTTCCCGTGGCGGTGGGGGTGGCCGGGTCCGTGGCGGTCGGGGGCGGGGACTCGCCGGGGCCGTCCTGCGGGATCGTGCTGATCGAGGACGTCGGCCGCGGGCAGTCGCGGCGCGCCGCCGCGCCCCTGCGCCTGCCGGCCGGGTTCGCGCACGGGTCCCCGTCCCCGGACCCGCCGGAGTCCCCGGAGCCGCCGGGGCCGGAGGTCTCCCAGGGGCGTACGGTGTCGCGCCGGCGTTCGGGCTTGGGGGTGAGGATGGCGAACGGGCCGCCCG
>JABFVJ010000095.1 GCA_013362835.1 Nonomuraea sp.
GAGTTGCCCGAGGCGCCGCGCTGGCTGTTGCCGGGCGCGGCGGGGGCGGGCGTGTTCGCGGCGGTGGCGCTGCCGGACGCGCAGGTCGGGCTGGGGATCGTGCTGGTGGCCATGGTGCTCGGCGCGGCGGCGCTGCCCGCGGTGCTGCGGCGGATGACGCCGTGGACGCTGGCGTTCGGGGCGACGGCGTACTGGCTGCTGTCCATGGCGGCCGTGCGGGACGCGGACTGGCTGGTCGCGCTCCTGCTCCTGGGAGGGGCCGGGCTCGGCGCGCTCGCAGTGTCCGGAGCGGGGGCCGGGTGGCTGGGCGTGATCAGGGGCGGCATGTCCGTGGTGCTCGCGCTCGGTCCCGTGCCGTGGTTCCTCGCGGCGCCGCTCAGGAAGCTGACGGCCAAGCGGCGGATCATGCCGGTGCTCGCCGGGCTCGGCATCACGGTCGTGCTGGTGGCGGTGTTCGGGGTGCTGTTCGCCTCGGCCGACGCGGTGTTCGCCTCGTACGTCGAGCGGCTGACCACGGCCACCGACTGGGCCGAGTCGGCGCCGTTGCGGATCTTCGTCTTCGCGGTCGTCGCCGTGCTGCTGGCCGCCACGGTCCTGGTCGCGCTGCGGCCGGTGGTCGACCCCGTGGGCCCCGAGCACAAGTTCGGCGTGAGCAGGAGCGTGTGGCTGGTGCCGCTCGTCGCGGTGAACCTGCTGTTCTCCGCGTTCGTGGCGGTGCAGATCTCGGTGCTGTTCGGCGGCAACGGCTGGGTGCTGAGGACGGCGGGCCTGACCTACGCCGAGTACGCCAGGCAGGGGTTCTTCCAGCTCGTGGTGGTCAGCGTGTTCGTGCTGGGCATCGTCGCGGTCGCGGCCGGGCTGCTGCGGACCGAGCGCGGCGAACGCTGGCTGCTCGCCGTCATGCTCGGCGTGCTGTGCGGCCTGACCATGGTGGTGCTGGCCTCGGCCCTGCACCGGATGAGCCTCTACACCGACGCCTACGGCCTGTCCAGGCTGCGGATCTCGGTGCTGGCCACGGACTGGTGGCTGGGCGCGCTGTTCGCGCTGGTGCTGCTGGCCGGCGCGGTACGCCTGGCGGGCCGCGGCTCGGGCTGGCTGCCCCGGACGATCGTCCTGGTCACCGGGCTCGGCCTGGGCGCGTTCGCGATGGTGAACCCCGACCTCCAGGTCGCGCAGACGCAGGTCGAGGTGCGCGGCGTCAGCAACATGGACTCCGACTACCTGGGCGACCTCGGCGCGGAGGCCGTGCCCGCCCTGGACCGGCTGCCCGAGCCGCAGCGCAGCTGCGTGCTGGCCGACGTGGTACGCGCCAACGGCCTCGACCGCCCCGACCCGTGGAACGGCTGGAACCTCGCTCGCGCGCGGGCCCGCGACCTGCTGGCCGAGCGGCCCGTGCTCACCTCGGCCAACTGCGGACCTGGGTCGTCGCGCGGCTCTGATTGAATCTTGGGGTGAGGTTCGACGTAGTCATCAGCGGCGGCCGGGTGCTCGACGGCACGGGCGCGCCGCCGTACCGGGCGGACGTGGGGATCACGGGCGACACGATCGCGGCGGTCGGCAGGCTCGGCGGCGCGCAGGCGGCGACGGTGATCGACGCGACCGGGCGGTTCGTCGCGCCGGGGTTCGTCGACTGCCACGCCCACGGCGACGCGGCCGTGTTCGACCCGGCCGTGCAGCGCGCGGCGCTGCGCCAGGGCGTGACCACGTTCGTCCTCGGCCAGGACGGCCTGTCCTTCGCCCCGGGCTCGGCCGAGACCGTCGCCTACGCCTCCCGCTACTTCGCGGCCGTCAACGGCGCGCTGCGCGAGGGCCCGCTGACCGTGGCCGACCTGCTCGGCGGCTACGACCGCGCGGTGGCGCTCAACACGGCCTACCTGCTGCCGCACGGCACGATCCGCTACGACGTGATGGGCGCCTCGCCCGACCCGGCCACGCGGGCGGAGCTGGCCGCGATGGTGGAGCGGGTCGAGCGCGGGCTGTCCGACGGCGCGGTCGGGCTGTCCAGCGGGCTCGAATACCTGCCGGGCCGCTACGCCGACGCCGCGGAGCTGGCCGCCCTGTGCGCGCCGCTCGGCGGCCTGCCGTACGTCACCCACATGCGCGCCTACGGCGTGAACGCCGGGGTCGGCATGGCGGAGGTCGCCGACATCGCCCGGCGCTCGGGCGCGGCCGTGCACGTCTCGCACCTCCACGGGCCCGCCGACGTGCTGCTGCCGCTGGTCGGCAGGGCTCACGGCGAGGGCGTCGACCTCACCTTCGACACCTACCCCTACCTGCGGGGCAGCACGATCCTCGCCATGGTGGTGCTGCCGCCGTCGGTGCCCGGCGCCGAGACCGACGTGGCGCTGGAGATGATCGACTCCGACGCGCTCGACGACTGGTGGGCCACGCTCGACGACCTCTGGCCCCGGCTGACGATCTCCCACGCGCCCGGCCTGGAATGGGCGGAGGGGCTGGGCATGGTGGAGGCGGCCGAGCGGGCCGAGCTCAAGCCCGCCGCGTTCTGCCGGCTGCTGCTGACGGAGACGCGGCTGGAGGCCGGGTGCGTCTCCGCGCGGCCCGACGAGGGCCCCGAGGGCGAGGAGTCCGTACGCCGGATCCTGCGCCACCCCGCCCAGACCGGCGGCTCCGACGGCATCTACGTGGGCGGCCATCCCCATCCGCGCGGGTTCGGGGCCTTCGCCCGGTTCCTCGGCCGGCACGTGCGCGAGCTCGGCGACTGGACGTGGGAGCAGGCCGCGGTGCACCTGGCCTCCCATCCGGCCCGGCGGTTCGGGCTCGACGACCGCGGGCTGGTACGCGGCGGGTTCGCCGCCGACCTGGTGGTGTTCGACCCGCTCACGGTGTCCGACCTGGCGACGTACGCCGATCCGCGCGCCGCGGCGACCGGCGTCGACGACGTGCTCGTGTCCGGCGTACGCGTGCTGGCCGGGGGCGAGCTGACCGGGGCGACCCCCGGGCGGGCGCTCCGATCACGGTGATCCCGGCTGGGATAAGGTCAGACGCGGATAAAGGGGGTGCTGTGCAGGGATTCCTCGGGCAGTCCGTGCTCGACGGCGGGCTCGGCTTTCCGCTGATGATCGTGCACCGCGACGCGCTGGAGCACAACGTGGCGACGATGGCGGCGTTCGTCCGCGACCACGGGATGGAGCTGGCGCCGCACGTCAAGACGCACCTGTCGCCGGAGATCTCCGCCCTGCAGCTCGACGCCGGGGCCTGGGGGCTCACGGTCGCGACGCCCCGGCAGGCGCGGGTCGCCCGCGGCTTCGGCGGCGACCGGCTCATGGTGGCCAACCAGATCGTCGATCCCGCCGGGCTGGCGTGGGCGGCGGGCGAGCTCGACCGCGACCCGGCCTTCGAGTTCCTGAGCTTCGTCGACTCCGAGGCCGGCGTCGACATCCTCGCCGCGCACGCCTCCTCCCGGCCGTTCCGGGTGCTCGCCGAGCTCGGGCACGAGGGCGGGCGGGCCGGCTGCCGCACGGTCGGCGAGCTGCTGAAGGTGGCCGCGTACGTCCAGGAGACGCCGGGCGTCGAGCTGGCCGGGGTCGCCGGCTACGAGGGCGGGCTGAAGAGCGCGGAGGAGGTCCGGCGCTACCTGCGCGGGCTCCAGGACGCGGTCGAGCACGTCAGGGTCAGGAACCCGATCCTCACCGTCGGCGGCAGCCAGTGGTTCGACGTGATCGGCCGCGAGCTCGCCGCCACCCAGGCCCGCATCCTGCTGCGCAGCGGCGCGTACGTCACCCACGACGACGGCTACTACCGCGAGCGCACGCCGTTCAACCGGGTCGAGGGCGAGCTGCGGCCGGCGCTGGAGGTGTGGGCGCACGTGCTGTCCACGCCCGAGCCGGGCCTCGCGATCGTCGGCATGGGCAAGCGCGACGCGCCCTACGACGAGGGCCTGCCGGTGCCCCGGCGGAACGGCGTCACGATCGTGAAGATGCAGGACCAGCACACCGTCGTGCACGCCGACGGGCTCAAGCCGGGCGACCTGCTGGCGTTCGGGATCTCGCATCCGTGCACGGCCTTCGACAAGTGGCGGATGCTGCCCTTGGTGGACCGGGACTACCGTGTCGTCGGCACGATACACACCAAATTTTAGGGAGATTTCGTGAAAAAAGAGCTTAAAACCACTGAAGGTGCGGCCCCGATCGGCGCCTACTCGCAGGGGCTCGTCGTGGGCGACTTCGTCTACACCTCCGGCATGGGCCCGCTCGACCCGCACACCGGCGAGATCGTCGGCGACGACGTGGCCGCCCAGACCCACCAGGTCATGCGCAACCTCGGCGCCATCCTCGCCGCCCACGGCCTCGGCTTCGACGACGTGATCAAGTCGACCGTCCACCTGCAGGACGTGAAGGAGGACTTCGCCGCGTACAACGAGGTGTACAAGTCGTACTTCAACCAGCCGTACCCCGTACGCACCACGGTGGGCTCGCAGCTCATGAACATCCTGGTGGAGATCGACTTCGTCGCGCACAAGAGCGCGTAAGGTCTGCACGTGGACAGTTCGGTGTACGTCTTCGCCGAGGACCTGCGCGGCGAGGGCGTCGAGCGGGTGCTCGACAGGGTCAGCGCGTACGGCGTGGGCGGCGTCACGGTCGGCGCCGTGCACCACGCCGCCCGCGACGTCACCCCGCACGGACTGTCCAGGCTGACCATCAGGCACGACGGCGCCCACTTCACCCCGCCCGCCGACCTCTTCGACGGGCTCAGGCTCTCTCCCGTCCCCGGCCACGTCGACGCTCTCGACGGGCTGCGCGAGGCGTGCGCCAAACGCGGCCTGAAGCTCCACGGCTGGACGGTCTTCCTGCGCAACGCCACGCTCGGCACCGAGCACCCCGACGTGACCGTACGCGACTGCTTCGGCGACCGCGGCTCGCTCACCGACCTGTGCCCGGCCCACCCCGACGTACGCGAGTACTCGGTCGCCCTGGCCAGGGCGGTGGCGCGGCTCGGCGTCGACAGCGTGGTCGCCGAGGCGCTGCACTTCACCCCGGTCCGGCCGCAGCGCTCCTTCGTGCAGCTCGGGCCGATGGACACGTTCCTGTTCGGGCTCTGCTTCTGCGACTACTGCATGCGCAGGGCCACCGACCTGGGCGTCAACGCCGAAGTGGCGCGCGACGAGTGCGCCCGCATCGTGGGCGGCGTCTTCGACGGCGACCCGCCCGCGCAGGGCGAGGTGACCAGGGCCGCGCTCACGGCCTACGCCGGGCCCGAGGTGGTGGCGTACGCGCGGGCGCGTTCCGAGACCGTCACCACGCTCGTCTCCGAGGTGTCGTCCGCGGTCGCCGACGAGGGCCGCAAGCTGGTCTTCGTCGACTCGACCGGGGCCGTGAAGGGCTACGCCGACGGGCTCCCCACCCCCGGCCTCGCGGCCCACGACGCCTGGCAGCTCGGGGTCGACCTGGTGGCGCTCGGCGACCTGGTGCCCGCGTTCGGGGTGCTGGCGTACGCGCGTGACGCGGCGCGGGTGGCCGACGACGTGGGGGCCTACCTGCGTTCGGTGGGCAAGGACCGCGAGGTGCGCGCGGTGCTGCGCCCCGGCTACCCCGACACCGACTCGACCGACCGCCTGGTCGCCAAGGCCAGGGGCGCGAAGGCGGCGGGCGCGCTCGCCGTCGACTTCTACGCCTACGGCCTGGCCCCCCATCCGGTGCTCGACCGCATCCCGGCCGCGGTCGCCGCGGCCACCTGAGGGATCAGACGCCGTCGAGCACGGTCGCGACGGCCTGTGCGGCGAAGTCGGGCGGAAGGGGCAGGCCGCGGAAGACGGCCCGCATCCACACGGCCCCGGCCAGCAGGTCGACGATCAGCATCGGGTCGGCCGACTCCCGCAGCTCGCCCCGGCCCGCGGCCCGCTCGAAGATCAGCCGTTCCCGGGCGAACCGGTCGGCGAAGAAGCGGCGGGCGTCGAGCTCGGGATGGCGTACGGCGGCCGCCAGCGCCGTGACCGCGACGTCGCTCGCGGGAGGATGGGTGAGCAGCCGCCGGGCCTGCTCGACCAGCGCCACCAGGTCACCCCTGAGCGACCCCGTGTCCGGCGGCTCGAACCCCAGCAGGTCGGACTCCACCAGCGCGGCCCCGAGCAGCGCCGCCTTCGACGGCCACCACCGGTAGATGGTCGTCTTGTTGACGCCGGAACGCTCGGCGACCCCCTCGACGGTGAGCCCGTCGTAGCCCCTCTCCGCGACCAGCCTCAGGGTCGCGTCGAAGATCTCCTGCTGCTTCCTCGGCGCCATGCAGGTCATTTTCTCCCGGCGAACGCCATGGCCACGCCGAGGCCCAGGTAGACGACGCCGCTCGCATACCGTACGGCCTTCGCCCAGCGGGCCAGGGGGACGGCGAGCGCGCCCGCGGCGAAGGCGTACGCGATGTCGGAGGCCAGGCCGAGGAGCAGCAGCGTCAGCCCGAGTACGACGATCTGCGCCGCGACCGCCCCGGCCTCCGGGTCGACGAACTGCGGGAGGAGCGCCAGGAAGAACAGCGCCACCTTCGGATTGAGCACGTTGACCAGGACGCCCTCCGCGAACACCTTGACCAGCGACTGCGCGGGCGGCGCGGCCGCCTGCCGGCTCCCGCCGGTGAACGCGCGCACGCCGAGGTAGACGAGGTAGGCGACCCCGGCCCACTTGACGACCGCGAACATCGCCGCCGACGTCGCGATCACGTACGAGAGCCCGGCGGCGGCCGCGGCGATGTGCACGAGAGTCCCGGCCTCCACGCCGAACGCGCTGGCCAGAGCCGCCGCCCTGCCCTGGGCCAGGCCCCGGGCGGCGATGTAGAGGTGGTTGGGCCCGGGGACGATCACGAGGAGGAGCGCGACCGTCACGAAGGGGACGAGCGCCGACAAGGAGATCACGACACCGCAGCCTACGAGAACCTTGGTACGCCGATGAGAGCCAATTCCCCGGCGATCTCCTGGACCAATGGACTGTCGGCGGCACGTGGCACACTTGCTGGCGTGAACGGTCTTCTCGTCGGTCGCTCGGCCGAGCTGTCCAGGCTCGTCCGGGTGCTGGAGTCCGCGGCCGACGGCACCGCCGGGGTCGCGCTCGTCGGCGGCGACGCGGGGATCGGCAAGACGCGCCTGGCCGGCGAGCTGGTCGCCGAGGCGCGCGAGCGCGGCTTCCACGTCCTGGTGGGCCAGTGCGCCGAGCTGGGCGACGCGCTGCCCTACCTGCCGCTGGCCGACGCGCTGCGCGGGGCCGAGCCGGGCGTGCGCGAGGCCGCCGCCGCCCATCCGATGCTGGGCCAGCTCCTGCCTGGCGGCGAGAGCGGGTCGTCCTCGACCGGGCTCACCCAGCAGCGGCTGTTCGGGTCGCTGCTCGGGCTGCTGGCCGACGTCCAGCCGGTGCTGTTCGTCATCGAAGACCTCCACTGGGCCGACCGTTCCACCCGTGACCTGCTGGTCTTCCTCAGCCGCATGGTGCAGAGCGAGCGCGTCTGCGTGCTCGGCACCTACCGCACCGACGACCTCCACCGCCGCCACCCGCTGCGCTCGGTGCTGGCCGAGCTGAAGCGGCTGCCGACGGTGACGAACGTGGAGCTGGGCCCGCTCGACTCCGGCGAGATGTCCGACTATGTCGCGACGTTCGGGGAGATGGGCGCGCAGGAGCTCGGGCTCATCGTGTCGCGCGCCGACGGCAACCCGTTCTACGCCGAGGAGCTGTTCGCGGCCATGTCCGAGGGCGACAGCCTGCCCGACGAGCTGGCCAGCCTGCTGCTGTCGCGGGTCGAGGTGCTGTCCGAGGCCGGGCAGCGGGTGCTGCGCGCCGCCGCGGTGGCCGGCCGCCAGGTGGAGGACGACCTGCTGCGCGAGGTGTCGGGGCTGCCGCTGGCCGAGTTCGAGGAGGCGGCCAGGGAGATCGTCTCGCGCGGCCTGCTCAAGGTCCACGGCCACGGCTACACCTTCCGCCACGCCCTGCTGCAGGAGGCCGTCTACACCGACCTGCTGCCGGGCGAGCGCACCCGGCTCCACGCCGCCTTCGCCCGCCTGCTCACCTCGCCCGCCGAGCTGGCCCACCACCACCTCGCGAGCCACGACCTCGCCGGGGCGCTCGCGGCCTCGGCGGAGGCCGGCCGCGAGGCCGAGCGGCTCG
>JABFVJ010000029.1 GCA_013362835.1 Nonomuraea sp.
CACCGTCAAGTGCGACGCGCTCCTGGTCGACCAGATCAGCCGCTCCGACACCTACCCCTACGTCGACGTCCGCGAGGACGACGTCTCGATGGGTCACGAGGCCACGGTCTCCAAGGTCAGCGAGGACCAGCTCTTCTACCTCATGAGCCGCGGGCTCGGCGAGGACGAGGCGATGGCGATGATCGTGCGCGGCTTCGTCGAGCCGATCGCCCGTGAGCTGCCCATGGAATACGCGCTCGAGCTCAACCGGCTGATCGAGCTGCAGATGGAAGGAGCCGTCGGCTGATGGGCCTGAACGAGAAGCCCCTGTCGACCCTGCACGAGAAGGCGTCCTACGACCTGGACGACTTCGAGGTCCCGACCGGGCGCGAGGAGTCGTGGCGCTTCACGCCGCTCTCCCGCCTGAAGGGCCTGCACGACGGCAAGGCCGAGGCCGTGGGCCACGTACGCCTCGACGTCGAGGCCGCGCCCGAGGTCACCGTGGAGACGGTCGGCCGCGACGACGCCCGCGTCGGCAAGGCGTTCACGCCCACCGACCGGGTCAGCGCGCAGGCGTGGAACAGCTTCGAGAAGGCGACCGTGATCACGGTCCCGCGCGAGGTCGTCGCGTCCAGGCACACGGTGCTCACGCTGACCGGCGAGGGCGACGGCGCCGCCTACGGCCACATCGTGGTCAGGCTGGAGCCGATGGCCGAGGCCGTGGTCGTGCTCGACCACAAGGGCAGCGCCGTCTACGCCGACAACATCGAGTTCGTCGTCGGCGACGGCGCGAACCTCAAGGTCGTCAGCCTCCAGGACTGGGACCACGACGCCGTCCACGTCTCCCACCACCACGCCCAGCTCGCCAAGGACGCGACCTTCCGCAGCTTCGTGGTGACGCTCGGCGGCGACCTCGTACGCCTGTCGCCCAGCGTGGCCTACACCGCCCCCGGCGGCGACGCCGACATGTCGGGCGTCTACTTCGTCGACGCCGGCCAGCACCTGGAGCACCGCCTCCTGGTCGACCACTCCCAGCCCAACTGCAAGAGCAACGTCGACTACCGCGGCGCGCTGCAGGGCGAGGCGGCGCACGCCGTCTGGATCGGCGACGTGATCATCAGGGTCGAGGCCGAGGGCACCGACACCTACGAGCTCAACCGCAACCTCATCCTCACCGACGGCGCCCGCGCCGACTCGGTGCCCAACCTGGAGATCCTCACCGGCGAGGTCGCCGGAGCCGGGCACGCCTCGGCCTCGGGCCGCCTCGACGACGAGCACATCTTCTACCTCCAGGCCCGCGGCATCCCCTTCGACGAGGCCCGCCGCCTAGTCATCAGGGGCTTCCTCGGCCAGCTCATCGAGAAGATCCAGATCGACGAGATCCGCGAGCGCGTGCTGACGGCGGTGGAGGCGGAGCTCGCGCGATGAGTTTCGAGAAAGTGTGTCAGGTCGCCGACATCCCCGATGGGGGAGTGCTCGGCGTGGAGGTCGGCGAGACCCCGGTCGCGCTGGTACGCAAGGGCGAAGACGTCTTCGCCCTGCACGACGTCTGCTCCCACGCCGAGGTCAAGCTCAGCGAGGGAGAGGTCTACGACGGCACGCTGGAGTGCTGGCTGCACGGCTCGTGCTTCGACGTACGCACCGGCAAGCCGACCGGCCCGCCCGCGACCAAGCCCGTGAACGTCTACACAGTCAAGATCGACGGCGATGACGTCCTCGTCTCGCTCTCGAAGGAGTCATAAATGTCCACCCTAGAGATCCGTGACCTCAAGGTCGCCGTCGAGGACAAGGAAATCCTGCGCGGCGTCAACCTGACGGTGAAGTCCGGCGAGACGCACGCCATCATGGGCCCCAACGGCTCGGGCAAGTCGACGCTCGCCTACGCGATCGCCGGCCACCCCAAGTACACGATCACCGGCGGCCAGGTGCTGCTCGACGGCGTCGACCTGCTGGAGCTGTCGGTCGACGAGCGGGCCCGCGCCGGCCTGTTCCTCGCCATGCAGTACCCGGTCGAGGTCCCCGGCGTGTCGGTCTCGAACTTCCTGCGCTCGGCCGTCACCTCCGTCCGCGGCGAGGCGCCCAAGCTGCGCGAGTTCGCCAAAGACCTCAAGGCCGGCATGGACGCGCTGTCCATCGACGCCGCCTTCGCCCAGCGCAACCTCAACGAGGGCTTCTCCGGCGGTGAGAAGAAGCGCCACGAGATCCTGCAGCTGGAGCTGCTCAAGCCGAAGATCGCCGTGCTCGACGAGACCGACTCGGGTCTCGACGTCGACGCGCTGCGCGTGGTGTCGGAGGGCATCAACCGCTTCCGTTCCACCGGTGAGACCGGCGTGCTGCTGATCACCCACTACACGCGCATCCTGCGGTACGTGAAGCCCGACTTCGTGCACGTCTTCGCCGGCGGCAGGATCGTCGAGGAGGGCGGCCCGGAGCTCGCCGACAAGCTCGAGGCCGAGGGCTACGAGCAGTACACGAAGGCATCTGCATGACTTCCACCAGCTTGGACGTGGAGAAGATCAGGAAGGACTTCCCGATCTTCTCCCGCGAGCTGCCCGACGGGCGTCCGCTCGTCTACCTCGACTCGGGCAACTCCTCGCAGAAGCCCAACCAGGTCATCGACACCATGCGCGACCACCTGGCGCTGCACTACAGCAACGTCGGCCGGGCCATGCACGTGCTCGGCTCGGAGTCGACCGAGGCGTACGAGGGCGCGCGCGACAAGGTGGCGGCGTTCGTCGGGGCGGGCTCGCGCGATGAGGTGATCTTCACCAAGAACGCGTCCGAGGCGCTCAACCTGGTGGCCTACTCCTTCGGCAACCCCGCCAACACCGACCCGCGCTTCACGCTCGGCCCCGGCGACGAGATCGTCATCTCCGAGATGGAGCACCACTCCAACATCGTGCCGTGGCAGCTGCTCGTGCAGCGCACCGGCGCGACGCTGAAGTGGTTCGGCGTCACCGACGACGGCCGGCTCGACTTCGACCCGTCCGTCATCACCGAGCGGACGAAGATCGTCTCGATCGCCCACCAGTCGAACGTGCTCGGCACGGTCAACCCGGTCGCAGAGGTGGCCGCGCGGGCCCACGAGGCCGGCGCGCTGATCATGCTCGACGCCTCCCAGTCCGTGCCCCACCACCCGGTGAACATGGCCGAGCTGGGCGCCGACTTCGTGGCCTTCACCGGTCACAAGATGGTCGGTCCCTCGGGCATCGGCGTGTTGTGGGGCCGTACCGAGCTGCTGGAGGCCATGCCCCCGTTCCTGGGCGGCGGCGAGATGATCGAGGCGGTCTGGATGGACCACTCGACGTACGCGCCGGTGCCGCACAAGTTCGAGGCGGGCACGCCGCCCATCGTCGAGGCCATCGGCCTGGGCGCGGCGGTCGACTACCTCACCGAGGTCGGCATGGACGCCATCGAGGCCCACGAGCGCTCGCTGACGGCCTACGCCCTTGAGGCGCTGCGCGAGGTGCCGTCCCTGCGGCTCATCGGGCCCGACTCGGTGGAGCGGCGCGGCAGCACGCTGTCGTTCACGCTGGAGGGCATACATCCCCACGACGTGGGGCAGATCCTGGACGACCGGTTCGGCGTGGCCGTACGCGTCGGTCACCACTGCGCACGCCCGCTGCACCTGCGGTTCGGAATACCCGCGACCACGCGGGCGTCGTTCTACCTGTACAACACCACCGGCGAGATCGACGCCCTGGTGCGCGGCCTCCACGACGTTCAGAAGGTGTTCGCATAGCCATGATCGGCGAGTCGATGTACCAGGAGCTGATCCTGGAACACTACAAGCACCCGCAGGGGCGGGGGCTGCGCGAGCCGTACGACGCCGAGGTTCACCACGTGAACCCGACGTGCGGCGACGAGATCACGCTCAGGGTCAAGGTGGGCGACGCCGGTAGGATCGAAGACGTCTCCTACGACGGCCAGGGCTGTTCCATCAGCCAGGCGGCGGCCTCCGTGCTGCACGAGCTGACGACCGGCTCGACGGTGGAGGAGTCGCTGTCGGTGGTCGACGAGTTCACCCGGCTCATGCAGGGCAGGGGGCAGGTCGAGGCCGACGAGGAGGTGCTCGGGGACGCGGTGGCGTTCGCGGGCGTGGCCAAGTTCCCGGCGCGCGTCAAGTGCGCGCTGCTGTCGTGGATGGCCTACAAGGACGCTGTTGTGAGGAGTGCCCAGTGAGCAAGCCCACGGAGACTCCGACCGGCTTCGACGGTGACACCACCGTCGAGGAGGTCATGGAGGCTCTCAAGGACGTCGTCGACCCCGAGCTCGGCATCAACGTCGTCGACCTCGGCCTCATCTACGGCCTCAACCTCGACCCGTCCGACGCCGGCCCGCCGGTCGCCACCATCGACATGACGCTCACCAGCGCGGCCTGCCCGCTGACCGACGTCATCGAGGACCAGGCGCACTCGGCGCTCGACGGCATGGTCTCCGACGTGAAGATCAACTGGGTCTGGCTGCCGCCGTGGGGCCCGGACAAAATCACCGACGAGGGGCGTGAGCAGCTCCGTATGCTAGGCTTCAACGTCTGATCTTTCTAGCTGTTGCGGCTGGCGTTCGGACGTCAGCCGTTTCAGTGTGCCAAGGAGGGGTTTCGGAAGGTCCGTACCCAGCCAGGGAATATCCGATAACATCCCGGCGTTGGCACCCGGTATACACCAGACGCCTCATCTCGCGTGATCGCGCCGCCTGCGGCCGGTGCCCCGGTGTATCCCCCCTGAATCGACCCGCCCCCATGGCGGGCGTACTGCAACGTGTACGGCATTAGCGCCGTATGTCCCGGCTCGTCCTTTCGCAGAAGTGACGCGCCACTTCGACTGAAAGGCACGAATTTCGTGACCATGCTTGACGCTGTCATGCCCGCGATCGACGAGACCGCCCCCGAGGCGGGCCCGTCGGAGTTCGAACTGCTCGGCCTGCCGAAGCCGCTCATCAGCGGCCTGGCCAAGCAGGGCATCGACAGCCCGTTCCCCATCCAGACTGCGACCATCCCGGATGTGCTCGCCGGCCATGACGTCCTCGGACGCGGCCAGACCGGATCGGGCAAGACCCTTGCCTTCGGCCTGCCGACCATGGCCCGCATCGCGGGTGTGCGCCCCGCCCCCGGGCACCCCCGTGCGATGATCCTCGTGCCGACCCGTGAGCTGGCCCTTCAGGTGCACGACGCGCTTGAGCCCCTGGGCCGCGGCCTGGGCCTGCGCATGAAGGTCATCGTGGGCGGCATGTCCATGGGCAAGCAGATCGAGGCGCTGCGCCGCGGCGTCGACGTCGTGATCGCCACCCCGGGCCGCCTCGGCGACCTGATCCGGCAGGGCGAGTGCTCGCTGTCGCAGATCGAGGTCTCCGTCCTGGACGAGGCCGACCACATGTGCGACCTCGGCTTCTTCCCCGTCGTCACCGAGCTGCTCGCGCAGACGCCGGCCGACGGTCAGCGGCTGCTGTTCTCGGCCACGCTCGACGGCGACGTCGACAAGCTGGTGCGGCGCTTCCTCAAGGACCCGATCACCCACTCCGTGGCTCCGGCGACCTCGCCGGTCGACACCATGGAGCACCACGTGGTGCAGGTCACGCGTGACGACAAGTTCGACGTCACGGCCGAGATCGCCAACCGCGAGGGCCGGACGATCATCTTCGTCAAGACCCAGCACGGCGTCGACCGGCTGTGCAAGCAGCTCGCCCGCGTCGGCATCAAGGCGGGCGGCCTGCACGGCGGCAAGCGCCAGAACCAGCGCACCCGCATCCTGGCCGAGTTCCGCGAGGGCTCCGTCAACGTGCTGGTCTGCACCGACGTCGCGGCCCGCGGCATCCACGTCGACAACATCAGCCTCGTGCTGCACGTCGACCCGCCGCAGGACCACAAGAGCTACCTGCACCGCGGCGGCCGCACCGCCCGCGCGGGCGAGAAGGGCACCGTCGTCACGCTGGTGCTGCCCAACGAGCGTCGCTCGACCGACGCCCTGACCAGGCGCGCCGGGATCCACCCGTTCCGCCTCAAGGCCACCCCGGGACACCCCCGGCTGGCCGAGGTGACCGGGGCCAGGACGCCGAGCGGCGAGGCCATCCCCGTCTGGGAGCCGGACGTGCGCAAGCCGCTGCGTCCGCGCCGTGAGGGTGGCCACGGCGGCGCCGAGCGCCGGGGCGGCCGTCGTGGCCCGCGCCGCGAGTTCGACGGCGAGCGTCGTCCCCGCCGGCACGACGAGGGTCCCTTCGTCGCCGGTGAGGACCGTCGTCCGCGCCGCCACGAGGAGGCCGGTGGCGAGGACCGCCGTCCGCGCAGGCACGGCGAGGGTGAGCGGCCCTACGGCCAGCGCTCGTCCGAGCCGCGCACGTTCGGCAACGACCGCAGGGGCGGCGACCGTCCGCGCGGCGGCTACGACCGTCCCGCTCGTCAGGACGACCGTGGCGGGTTCCGTTCCGAGGACCGTCCTGCCCGTCAGGACGACCGTGGTGGGTTCCGCTCCGACGAGCGTCCCGCCCGTCAGGACGACCGCGGCTTCCGGGCCGACGGGCCGCGTGGCGGCGGGTTCCGTGACGGCCAGCGCGGTGGCGGGTTCCGGTCCGACGACCGTGGCCGCTACACCGCCGACCGTGGCCGTCCCTTCTCCGGTGACCGTGACCGTGGCGTACGCTCCGACGAGCGCGCCCCGCGTGACGGCTACCGCTCCGGCGAGGCGTTCCGCGCCGGTGGCGGGGGCGCCTACCGCCCCGAGGAGCGTGGCAACGGCGGCTTCCGCCGCAACAACGGTGGCCGTCGCTTCGAGCGCTGACCCCCACTGAACGACTGCCCGCCGCACCTCCCGCAGGGGAGGGGCGGCGGGCTTCGTCGTTTCCCGGCCCCGCCGTATCCGGGGCGTCCCGGGGCGTCAGGTGGTCAGGGCGTCGAGGGCGCGGTCGACGTCGTCGGCGGTGTTGTACACGTGGAAGCCGGCGCGGACGCGGCCCGCGCGGACGGCGGCGCGGATGCCGGCGGCGGCCAGGCGTTCGCCCGGGGCCTCGACGGAGACGATGGCGCTGTCGGACGGCTCCAGCCCGAGACCGGCCCTGAAGCGGCCGGCCAGGGCGAGGTTGTGCTCGTGGACGTGCTCGACGCCGATCTCGTTGAGCAGTTCGAGCGCGGGCGCCGCGCCGACATAGCAGAACCAGGCCGGTGACAGGTCGAACGCGCGGGCGTCGGACGCCAGGCGCAGCGGCGGCCCGTAGTAGGAGCCGCCCGGGTCGGCCCCGGCGTACCAGTTGGCGGCCAGCGGGCGCATCCGGGCGCGCACGCGGGGCGACAGGTAGCCGAAGGCGGCCCCGCGCGGCGCCATCAGCCACTTGTACGCCGCGCACGCCAGCACGTCGATCCCGTCGCCCACCGACACCGGCAGCCACCCGCACGCCTGCGACCCGTCGGCGATGACCAGCGCGTCATGGGCGCGGGCGGCCGCGACGACGTCGGCCAGCGGCGCGACGTGGCCGGTGGCCGACTGCACGAGGCTGAAGGCCACGGCGTCCGTACGGCTCGTGACGGCGTCGGCCAGGCGGTCGGCGGGGACGGTCTCGACCTCGGCGGCCACCGCCCACGGGAACAGGTTGCTGGTGAACTCGACCTCCGGCACCAGCACCCGCGCGCCCGGCGGCAGCGCGGTCGCCACCGTGGACATGATCTGCGACACCGTCGAGCCGACGGACACGTCGGCGGGATCGGCGCCGACCATGCGCGCGAAGGCCGCGCGGGAACGCCCGACGGAGACGTCCCAGGGCGTCCAGTCACCGCTGCCGTGCCGCCACTCCGTCAGGACGGCCTGCAGCTCCTCGAAGGCGGGACGCGGCGGGAGGCCGTAGGAGGGCGTGTTGAGCCAGCCGGGATCGGCGTCCCAGAGCTTGCCCGCGGTCGCGATGTCCATGCGCCCCAGCCTACGGAACGGCGTGGTTCCGGACCGGCGGCCCGCGGTGGGACGGCGCCAGGGCCTTCCGGGCTACAGTGGCCTGCGCGCCTCCAGCGACCGCCCCCCGGCCTGGACGCCTGGGGGCTCGCGACCACCCGCACCGCGCTCGTCCCCCCGACAAGGAGCCCCCCGTGTTCGTCGACATGC
>JABFVJ010000070.1 GCA_013362835.1 Nonomuraea sp.
TCGAGTCCGCGCCCCAGATGCCGGCCCGCCCGGTGACGGTCACCCGCTCGCCCTCGGGCACGGTGAACTCGTTCATCGCCATCGGGTACGGACCGCTCTCCCACCGCCCGCAGGTCCCGGTCACCTCGTCGCCGTCGCCGACGCGGTAGGTGAACCACATCCGCCCTGCCAGGGCGCCCGCGCAGAGCGCCTCGACGCCGATCCCGCCGCCGTCGCCCCTCGCCGTGACCGTGAACCCGAAGGTGCCGTCGCAGAGCCCGGCCACGTCGAGCGGCCTGCCGGAGACCGGGATCGTGACCGACACCTTCTTCGCGTCCTCGTGATCGTCGCCGTCCCGTCGTGGCAGCCGAGGATCCTGGCCACCTCCTGGACCGGCAGGTCCTCGTAGAAGCGCAGGACGATCACCGCGCGCTGCTTGGCGGGCAGCCGGCCCACCGCCTCCCACAGCTCCTCGCCAGGCCGCCGTCCGCAGCAACCGGTCGGACCTTGACGCCACGAAGTCGTGGAAGAGCGTTCTGTCAGGCACACCCGTACTGACGCGACGGGCACGCGGTCAGGTTGACCCGGCGCGCGTGACCGTGAAGGGCACCAGCTCGCCCAGCCCGCGCACCGACAGCCGGTCGACCGCGCGCAGCCCGAAGGCGCGGTCGCCCTCCAGCTCCTCGGCCATCTCCGGGCCGGCCAGGATCGTGCCGGGCAGGGCGAGCGCGGTGAGCCTGCTCGCCAGGTTGACCGTGGTGCCGAACACGTCGCCCATGCGCCAGATCACCGGGCCGACCGCGAGGCCCACCCGCAGCTCCGGCATGTCGCGCCCGCGATGGGTCTCCACCAGGCGCAGCGCGATCTCGGCCGCCACGTGCGACTTGTCGGCCACGAACAGCACCGAGTCGCCGAGCGTCTTGATCACCCGCCCGCCCGAGGAGGTCACCACGTCGGCCGAACGCCCCTCGAACCGGTCGATCAGGCGGGCCAGCTCGGTCGCCGTGATCTGCCTGCTGAGCCTGGTGAAGGCCACCAGGTCGGCGAAGCCGACGGCCAGGCGCACGGCGCTCATGTCCTGGTCGGCGAGGCGGCCGGCGGCGGCCGAGAGCTGGCGCTGCCAGGCGTAGACCAGCAGCCGCGCGAGGTCGGGCACCACCCGCTCGGCCCGCCTGCGCCAGGCGCGCGGCCGCTCGGCCAGCGGCACGCCCGCCTGGTCGAGCGCCTCGGCCCCCAGCTCGGCCTGCGACTCGGCGAGCCGGGCCGTGGCCCGGCCGATCGAGCGGGCCATGAGCAGCATGTGCTCCTCGCTGTAGGCGCCCGAGCCGACCATCGCGAGCATCGTCTTCAGCGCCTCGACGTCGGAGTCGGTGAACTCGACGGCGTCGTCGGCCACGTTGGCGAACCCGAGGGCGCGCCACAGCCGCCGCGCGCGGTAGACCGGGACGCCCGCCATGTGGGCGACCTGGTGGCTGGTGTAGCGGCGCGGCTCGCGCAGGAACGCCTCCGCCAGCCCGTCACCGTCCTCGCGCGACACGCGTGCAACATAACACCCTGTGGCGGGGGTCACTCCAGGAGGGCGCGCAGGGCGGGGCGTTCGGCGGCGGGCAGGTGGGCGGCGTAGTAGTCGTACATGGAGCTTCTGAGCAGCCGGGCCGCCCGCGCGCCCTCCCCGGCGCGTACGGCGGCCAGCACCTCCTCGTGGTGCCGGATGCTCTGCCGCATCAGCGACTCGCTGTCGGGCGCCTCGGCGATCTTCCCGGCGATCAGCCCCAGCACGACCGAGCGGACCACGTCGGTGCAGACCTGGATCAGCTTGTTGCCGCTCGCCTCCACGACCACGTCGTGGAAGGCCACGTCGGCGGCGCTGAAAGCGGCAGCTTCGGAAGCGGGGCCGGAGGCCAGCGCCGCGCGCATGCGGGCGATCGCCTCCTCCATCTCCGCGAGCTGCCCGTCGGTGCGCAGCCGCGCGGCCAGCACCACGGCGGAGGAGTCGAGCACCATCCTGAACTGCACCAGCTCCGACAGCGACAGCTCGGCCACCCTGGCCAGCGTGGTCATCGACTTGTGTAAGGCGGCGGGGGAGAACGGCAGCACCTCCGCCCCGTGGGGATCGCCGGGCCGCGAACGCACCAGGCCGCGCGCCTGCAGCACCCGCAGCGCCTCGCGCACGGTGGACCTGCCGACGGAGAACTGCACCATCAGCTCGCGCTCGCTCGGCAGCCGCTCGCCGGGGCTCAGCGCCCCGCTCTCGATGGCCTCCTCGACCTGCTCCACGACCCGCTCATAGGCGCGTACGGCCTGCACCGGCTCGAACCGTGGACCCATGGAACGCCCCCTTGACCCGAGCCGTCGCGGACTGGCAATGTGCGTAGCCTACTGGTCAGACCAGTGCACTAGCCAGGAGGCTGTAAGACATGAGGCGAATCGGAACCTGGATCGCCGTGGGCGGTCTCCTGCTGGTCACGGCCGCCTGCGGCGGCGGCGGCGACAGTGGCGGTCCGGGCACGGGAGGCACGCCGAAGGCGCAGTCCCTGTCCGTCGGATTCGTGGCCGAGCCGGCCAACCTCGACTTCACCGCCACCGAGGGCGCGGCCATCCCGCAGGCGTTGCTGGTCAACGTCTACGAGGGCCTGGTCAAGCTCGACCAGGACGGCTCGATCAAGCCGCTGCTCGCCGAGAAGTGGACGGTCTCCGACGACCGCAAGACCTACACCTTCACCCTGCGCAAGGGCGTGAAGTTCAGCGGCGGCGCGCCGTTCACGGCCGACGACGTGGTGTTCTCGCTCGGCCGGGTCAAGACGGACTGGAAGCTCAAGATCAAGTCCCAGTTCGACGTCATCGACAAGGTGGACAAGACCGACGACACCACCGCCGTCGTCACGCTCAAGCAGCCGAGCAACGGCTTCCTCTACGCCCTCGCCACCCGGCTCGGCGCGATGTTCAGCCGCACCGGCGTGGCCGACCTGGCCAACAAGCCGGTCGGCACCGGGCCGTACACGCTGGGGTCGTGGAAGCGCGGCGAGTCGATCCAGCTCGCCGCCAACCCGTCGTACTGGGGCACGAAGCCGCCGCTGTCGGCGATCACGCTGAAGTACTTCAAGGACGCCACGGCGATGAACAACGCGCTGCTGACCGGCGGCATCGACGTCATCTCCAGCGTGCAGGCGCCCGAGTCGCTGCAGCAGTTCGCCGACCCCAACCGGTTCCAGACGGTCGAGGGCACGACCAACGGCGAGGTCGTGCTGTCGATGAACAACGCGCGCCCGCCGTTCGACGACGTCAAGGCCCGCCAGGCGGTCCGCTACGCGATCGACCACAAGGCGCTGCTGGAGACCGCCTGGGCCGGGCGCGGCCAGCTCATCGGCTCGATGGTCCCGCCCACCGACCCCTGGTACGAGGACCGCACCGGCGACTACCCCTACGACCCGGCCAAGGCCAAGGAACTGCTCGGCGGCAAGACGCTGACGGTCAAGATGCGCATCCCCAACCTGCCGTACGCGGTGGCGGGCGCGCAGGTCGTCAAGTCGCAGCTGGCCCAGGTGGGCATCACGGCCGACATCGAGCCTCTGGAGTTCCCGGCCCGCTGGCTGGACGTGGTGTTCAAGCAGGGCGATTACGACCTGTCCATCATCAACCACGTCGAGCCCCGCGACATGGGGATTTTTGCCGATAAATCGTATTACTTCCACTACGACAACCCCGAGTTCGGCAAGCTCCTCGCCTCCGCCGACGCCGGCACCGAGCAGCAGCAGACCGACGACCTGAAGAAGGCCGCCAAGCTGCTGTCCGACGACGCCGCCGCCGACTGGCTGTTCCTCTTCCCCAACCTGATCGTGGCGAAGAAGGGCGTCACCGGGCTGCCGAAGAACGCCATCGCGGAGTCCTTCGACTTCACCGCGCTCGCCAAGCAGTGACGCTCTACCTGCTCAAACGGCTGGGAGTGCTGGTCGCGAGCACCGCCGTCGCCGCCGTGGTGGTGTTCGCGTTCATGGCCCTGCTGCCGGGCGACCCGGCCGAGGTCGCGCTCGGCGTGAACGCCACCCCCGAGGCGGTCGCCCAGCTCCGCACGCAGTTCGGCACCGACCGGCCGCCGGCCGCCCAGTTCCTCGACTGGGCCGGCGGCCTGGTCCAGGGCGACTTCGGCACCTCCTACGTCACCAGCTCCCCGATCGGCCCGCAGATCGGCGACCGGCTCGGCGTCACGGCCGTGCTGGTGCTCGGCGGCATGGTGCTGGCGCTGATCATCGCGGTGCCGCTCGGCACGTTCGCCGCCGTGCACCACCGCAACCCCCTCGGCGCGGCCATCAGCGCGGTCAGCCAGCTCGGCATCGCGATCCCCGCCTTCCTCGCCGGCATCCTGCTGGTGTTCGTCTTCGCGGTGAAGGCCCAGGCGCTGCCCTCCGGCGGCTACGTCCCGATCGCCGAGGACCCGGGGGAGTGGCTGCGCTCGCTGCTGCTGCCGTGGTTGTCGCTCGGCCTCGTCCAGGGCGCCGTCCTGACCCGGTACGTGCGCAGCGCCGTCCTCGACGTCATGCGCGAGGACTACCTGCGCACCGCCCGCGCCAAGGGCCGGGGCCGCACCGGCGCGCTGTGGCGCCACGGGCTGCGCAACGCCTCGATCCCCGTCGTCACCGTGCTCGGCCTGCAACTGGCCACCCTGCTCATCGGCGCGGTCGTGGTCGAGCGCGTCTTCGTCATCCCCGGGCTCGGCGACCTGCTGCTCAACGGCGTGGCCGGGCGCGATCTGCTGCTCGTCCAGGGTGTGGTGATGGTGCTGGTGGCGGCGGTCCTGCTGATCAACTTCGTGGTGGACGTGACGTACCACCTGCTCGACCCGAGGCTGCGATGAGGGGCCGGGTGAACGCCGGGCTCCTCGTCGGCGGCGTGCTGGTCGGGCTGGTGGTGCTGGCCGCGCTCGTCTCCTTCTTCTGGACGCCGCACGACCCGACCCTCGTCGACGCCGCCCGCAAGCTGCGCGACCCCGGCGGCGGCTACCCGCTCGGCGCCGACAAGTTCGGCCGCGACACCTTCAGCCAGCTCATGGTCGGCGCCCGCACCACGCTCTACGTCGGCATCGTGGCCGTCGGCATCGCGGCCGTGATCGGCGTGCCGCTCGGCATGATCGCCGGGATGACGCCGCGCGGCTGGCTGTCGGAGCTGATCATGCGGGTCAACGACCTCGTGTTCGCCTTCCCCGCGCTGCTGCTGGCCGTCATGCTGGGCGCGGTCTACGGCGCGGGCACGCTCACCGCCATGATCGCGATCGGGGTGGCGACCGTGCCGGCGTTCGCCCGGGTGGCCCGCGCCGCGACGCTGCAGGTCATGGTGACCGACTACGTCCTGGCCGCCCGCGCGGCCGGCCGCCGCCGTGGCGCCGTCGCGTTCCGGCACGTGCTGCCGAACATCGGGTCGATGCTCATCGTGCAGTCCTCGGTGTCGTTCGCTATCGCGATCCTGGCCGAGGCTGCGCTGTCGTTCCTCGGCTTCGGCACCCGGCCGCCGACGCCGTCGTGGGGGCGGATGCTCCAGGAGTCGCAGGAGCTGCTGTTCTCCACCCCGCGCCTCGCGCTGTGGCCCGGCCTCGCGATCGCGCTCGCGGTGCTCGGATTCAACCTGCTCGGCGACGGGCTGCGCGACCATCTCGACCCCAAGCTCAGGAGGATCCGTGCTGAGGGTTGAGGGGCTCACCGTCCGCGCCGACGGGGTGGAGCTCGTACGGGACGTGTCGTTCGCGATCGGGCCCGGCGAGCGGGTCGGGCTGATCGGCGAGTCCGGGTCGGGCAAGTCGCTGACCGCGCTGTCGCTCATGGGGCTGCTCCCCGAGGGCGTCACCGCCTCCGGCGCGGCCAGGCTCGGCGGGCGCGAGCTGGTCGGCGTACCCGAGAAACGCCTGAAGGACCTGCGCGGACGCGAGCTGTCGATGGTCTTCCAGGAGCCCATGACCGCCCTCAACCCGCTCATGCGCGTCGGCGCCCAGGTCGCCGAGGTCATGACCCTGCACGGCGCCGCCCGCGCCGCCGCCCGGCGGCGCGCGCTCGACCTCCTCGGCCGCGTCCGCCTGCCCGAACCCGCCCAGATCGCCCGCGCCTACCCTCACCAGCTCTCCGGCGGCCAGCGCCAGCGCGTCATGCTCGCCATCGCCCTGGCCAACGAGCCCGGCCTGCTCATCTGCGACGAGCCCACCACCGCGCTCGACGTCACCGTGCAGAAGCAGATGCTGGAGCTGATCGCCGAGGTCGCGCCCGCGCTGCTGTTCATCACCCACGACCTCGCCGTCGTCGCCTCCGTCTGCGAACGCGTCATCGTCATGTACGGCGGCCGCGTCGTCGAGACCGGCCCCATCCGCGAGGTGTTCACCCGCCCCCGCCACCGCTACACCGAGGGCCTGCTCGCCGCCTCCCGGCTCACCCCGCGCGGCACCCGGCTCCCCACCATCAGCGGCAGCGTGCCCCCGGCGGGCGGGTTCCCCGACGGCTGCGTGTTCCGCAACCGCTGCCCGCACGCCACCCCCACGTGCGAGACCCCGCCCGCGCTGACAGGAGACGGCCATGCCTACGCATGCTGGCACCCCGCTGATTGAGGGGAGGGGCCTCTCCCGCGTCTATCACCGCCCCCGCACGTCGCTCACCAGGCCGGGCGCCGCCGTCCACGCGCTGCGCGAGGTGTCGCTGACCGTCCACCGGGGCGAACGGTTCGGCATCGTCGGCGAGTCGGGGTCCGGCAAGTCCACGCTGCTGCGCCTGCTGTGCGCCCTCGACCAGCCCACCGCCGGTTCCATCACGTTCGACGGGCAGGAGATCACCGGCCGGCCCGAACGGCGGCTGCGCTTCCTGCGCGAGAACCTGCAGATCGTCTTCCAGGACCCGATGAGCTCGCTCGACCCCCGCATGCGCGTACGCGACCTGGTCGCCGAGCCGCTCGTCGCGCTCGGGCTCCCGGTCGGATCCCGGGTGACCGAACTGCTGGAGGCGGTCGGCCTGCCCGCCTCGGCCGCCGGCCGGTACCCGCACCAGTTCTCCGGCGGGCAGCGGCAGCGCATCGCCATCGCCCGCGCGCTCGCGCCCCGCCCGAAGGTGCTGGTCGCCGACGAGCCCGTCAGCGCCCTCGACGTGTCCGTACGCGGCCAGATCCTCAACCTGCTCGCCGACCTGGTCGACGAGCTGGGCCTCACGCTCGTGTTCGTCTCGCACGACCTGTCGGTGGTGCGGCACGTGTGCGAGACCGTCGCCGTGATGAGCGGCGGCGAGATCGTCGAGACCGGCCCGGTGGACGAGGTCTGGGCCGCGCCGCGCCACCCCTACACCCGGGCCTTGCTGGAGGCCGTGCCGACCCTGGAGGGATTGTTGTGATCGACGTCGACGCGCGGGGAGTCGTGGAGTTCACGCAGGCCCTGGTGCGCATCCCGAGCACCAACGACCCGGCGCGCGGCCGCCAAGAGCGGCCCGCCGCCGAGCTCGTCGAGGCGAAGATGCGCGAATGGGGCTGGGACCCCGTCGTGTACGAGGCCGCCCCCGGCCGCCCCAACGTCGTCGCCGTGGTCGAGGGCGGCGGCGGCGAAGGCCCCACGCTCATGTTCGAGGGCCACACCGACGTCGTCACCGAGGGCGACCTGTCCACCTGGACCGTCGACCCGTTCGGCGGCGAGATCCGCGACGGCCGGCTGTGGGGCCGGGGCAGCGCCGACATGAAGTCCGGCCTCGCCGCCACCCTCTACGCCACCCGCGCCCTCCAGCTCGCCGGCCCGTTCCCCGGCCGGATCAAGGTGTGCGCGCTGGCCGACGAGGAGGGCCTGATGATCGGCGCCCACCACTTCGTCTCCTCCGGCCTCGCCGCCGACGTCGACGGCGCCATCGTGGCCGAGCCCGAGGCGGGCGAGATCTGCGCCGTCGCCAAGGGCGCGCTGCGGCTGCGCGTCGACCTCACCGGCAAGATGGCCCACGGCGCGATGCCGCAGCACGGCCGCAACCCCATCGAGGCGGTCGGCACGCTGCTCGTCGCCCTCCGCTCCCTGCAGCAGGAGCTCCAGCGGCTGCACCC
>JABFVJ010000042.1 GCA_013362835.1 Nonomuraea sp.
GACATGACGCCCGAGGCGCTGGGGGGCCAGATGTCGACGCGGAGCAGGCGGTGGGCGTAGGAGTAGGCCACCAGCTGGCTGCGGTTGCTGCACGAGAACCGGTCAAGGAGCTTGCTGATCCATTCGGCCACCGTGTAGCGGCTGAGGTGCAGCTCGCGGGCGATTCTCGTCGTCGTGTACCCCCTGGCCAGCATCACGATCAGCTCGCGGTCACGATCGTTCAACACGCCGACGGAACCAAGATCCATGTGGACGCCCCAGGTCAGATCGCCTTGACCAGAGGTCCCCGGCTGGAAGGACCTCGATGTCGACGCTAGAAGGATCCGCTTAACCAGCGGTATGGCGGGGCCATACTCCCGGTTATGTGTCCAGTTGCGGACAAATCCGGACCAATGGTGTCAGGGGCGGCCGTGGAGGATCTCCTCGTACATCTTCCGCAACATCGGGCTGGGGTCGATGCCGAGCTCGGAGACCAGGTGGCGGCGTAGGCTCTCGAACTGCGACAGCGCCTCGGGGGCGCGCCCGCAACCGACCAGCGCGGTCATCCTCGACGCCACCAGCCTTTCCCGCGCGGGAAAGTACGAGGCGAGGTCGTCGAGGCGGGTGAGCACCTCGACGTGCCTGCCGCGTTCGATCTCCAGCTCGGCCCAGTCCTCGTTGACGGTGAGATAGAGCTCGGTGCAGCGGCCCACCGCCTCGTCGACCAGCGGGACCCCGGTGAACTCGGCGAGCGGCCGGCCGCGCCACAGGCGGGCGGCGTCGTCGAGCAGGGTCAGCGCCGCGTCGCCGTCGCCCCTGCGCCGCAGGTCGCGCCCGGCCCCGGCCAGGTGGCGGAAGCGGAGCAGGTCGAGCTCGTCAGCAGCGGCGTCCAGACGGTAGCCCCAGCCCTGGTAGGAGATGCGGTCGCCCGCCTTCCTGCGCAGCTCGGAGACGTAGACCTGGAGGTTCTTGCGCGCGGTGGGCGGCGGGCTCTCGCCCCAGAGGGAGTCGATCAGCTGGTCGGTCGCGACCACCTGGTTGGGGCTGAGGAGCAGGATGGCGGCCAGCAGCCTGGCCTTGCGCGCGCTGATCCGGACGAGGGAGCCGTCCATCCTGATTTCGAGCGTTCCAAGCACGTTGGCGTCCATGGCGGGCCTGACCGGCAGGGGCGGGGCGCAGCCGCCGGTGCCCAGGGTGAGGAATCCGGCCAGGTCGATGGAGGCGGCGGGCTTGGGCGCCGACTGCGAGTGGAGGCTCCTGACCATGGCGAGCGCGGCCATCGAGACGTCGTCCACCCCCGCCTTGCTCTCGAACCAGCGCCAGTCGCCGTCGGAGTTGGCTTCGAGGAAGACCGGTCCCTGCCTGGTCATCAGGAAGTCGAAGGCGCCGTAGCGCAGGTGCCACAGGTCGGCGAGCCGGCGGACGGCGCTGAGCACGGGCTCGGGGGCGCCGACCCGGGAGACCGACACCGAGTCGGCGTCGCACCAGATCGCCTCGGGCGAGGTCTTGCCCACCCGGAAGGTCCTGATCTCGCCGTCCAGGTAGTAGACGCGCAGCTCCACCTCGTGGTCGACGTACTCCTGGACGATCATCGGGGCGTCCCTGCGGGAGAGCTCGCAGGCGACCGCCGCGTCCATGATCTCCGGGAAGATCCCGGCCAGGGTGCCGGGTTCCGTCTCGACGAAGTGGCCGTCGAGCGCCTTGACGATGACCCGGTCGCCGGGCAGGAGCGCGCTGGCCGCGGCGGGGTCGGTGGTCACGATCGTACGCGGGGTGCGGATCCCGGCCCGTGCCGCGTCGTCCAGCTGGATCAGCCGGCCGATGTCGGGGCCGCCCGGCAGGTGGTGGGCGGCCAGGTGGGAGATCTGGCCGACCAGGGCGCACCAGGAGTCGGCGCGGAAGGGCGAGCTCGCCGAGTTCTGGATGGCCCTGGGGGAGAAGTGACGTACCCAGGTGACGGTGGGGATGATCCGGCGGCCGTTGACCGTGAGCGAGCGGTCGGCGATGTCGGCGGCGATGCGCAGGTCGTCCACGGACTCCGCGTCGATCCGCAGGCTGGGCACCCCGAGCGTACGCAGCCCGCGCTGGAGCACCGCGAACTCGGTGAGCCCGGCCCGGTCGGCGAGCACCACGCACGGGAGCGCGACCGCGGGATCGCTCTCCTCCGGTAACTGCCAGGTCAGACCGGCGGTGCCGGGCGGCAGGGTGAGGGTGTAGGGGGCGGCGTCAGGTGGCGTCTCCGAACTCACTCGCGGTCCACCACCTCATGCCTGCCGGGGGCGCGGGCGAGCCGGGCGCGGATGTCCATGTGCCGATGATCATCCGACCGGCGTGGGCGCACAATCACCCCTCTGTCGTTTGGCATATGGATTTTCGTGAACGCCCACATTCGTGGGGTTGTGAGCCCCTCGTCCCCGAGAGTCATACTCAACCAGCACTGCTGCCTGAGGCGGGAAGGGTGGGGTTGTGTCGGACGACGTCGTGACAGCCACGGACCTGGTCAAACAGTATCGCCGCATGGATCGCCGGGCAGTGGACGGCATCTCCTTCGAGATCGCGCAGGGCGAGACCATCGGACTGCTCGGGCCCAACGGCGCGGGCAAGACCACTCTGATCAAGATGATCTGCGGCGTCACCGCGCCGACCTCCGGGCAGCTCAGGCTCTTCGGCGTGGACCCCGTACGGCAGCCGGTCGCCGCCAAGACCTCGATCGGGGCGATGCACCAGGTGGGCCCGTTCGACCTGATGCTCTCCGCGCTGGACAACCTCAAGATCGCGGCCCGGTTCCGCGGCCTGCGCTGGCGCGAGGTCCGGCCGTGGGCGCTCGAACTGGTCGAGCACCTCGGCGTCACCTCCGCGCTGTCCCGGTTCTGCTTCCAGCTCTCGGGCGGTCAGCGGCAGCGGTTCCAGCTCGTCCGCGCCCTGCTCACCGTCCCGCGGCTGCTGGTGCTGGACGAGCCGTCCGCCGGTCTCGACGTCGGCGGGCGCAGGCACGTCGAACGGTTCGTGACCTGGTTGCGCGAGGAGCACGGCGTGACCGTGCTGTGGACCAGCCACCACATCGACGAGCTGGAACGCAACTGCCAGCGGGTGATGGTGATCGACCACGGCCGGGTGATGCGGTTCGCCAAGCCGCGCGAGCTGGTCGAGGAGTTCGGCACCACGCACATGGTGGTGACCGTCCAGGACCCGGCGACCAGCGGGATCGTGGTCGCGTGGGCGGAGGCGGAGGGGCTGGTGGTCAAGGCGGAGGAGGCCGAGGTGCGGATCGAGGGCGCGCTCGTGCAGGACGTCCTGCCAGGGCTGGCCGGCCACTGCCAGGAGCACGGGGTGGCGATCTCCGGGGTCTCCACCGCGACCGATTCGCTTGAGGAGGTCTTCCTCCGGATGACCGAGAACAAGGAGTGACGTGGCCGCCGTCCTGAGCTTCGAGAACAAGCCGCCGGTGCAGCGGGGCCGGGTGCCCGACCTGTTCGCGGTGGTCTACCGCGAGTACGCGCTGCTGGCCCGCAACCGGGTCTACCTCATCGTGGGCCTGACCCCGATGCTCATCTACTTGCTGCTGGTCAACACCTCGCTGAGCAACCTGGTACGCAACGTCACCTACCATGGCGCCGAAGTGTCGTTCACCATCTTCCTGCTCCCGATGACCCTGGCCATGTCGGTGGTCAGCGCGGCCGGCACGGCGGGCATGGCGGTCTTCCAGGAGGAGGCCAGCGGGGTCGCCACCCAGCTGTGGTCCTACCCCCTGCGCAGGTCCCGCTTCCTGCTCGGCAAGCTGATCGCCGGAGTCTCGCTGGTGATGGCGCAGACCCTGCTCGGCCTGGGCGTGGCGGCGCTGCTGTTCGACTTCCCGTTCACCCTGGGCGGCTGGATCGGCCTGCTGGTGATGCTGGTCTTCGCCTCCCTCGCCTTCAACGGGCTCTACCTGGCCGCCGCGATCACCATCACCGACCACCAGGTCTTCATGGTGCTGTCGAACGTGTCGATCCCGGTGCTGGTCTTCGCCGCCCCCTCGCTCTACACGATGGAGAGCATGCCGACCGTGATCCAGTGGATCGCGGTGGTGAACCCGCTGACGTACGCGATCAACGGCATGCGCGACGCCTCGCTCTTCGGGCTGGGCGCGGTCTGGCAGCCCATGCTGGTGATGGCCGTGATGGCGGTCATCGGCTACACCGTCGGCGGACGCGCCCTGCTCAACCGGGCACGCAACCTCTAAGGCAGGGGATCGACATCTTGTGGCTTCCCACGCAGGCCGATGACGTCAAGGTGCGACTGCCCGGCACGGACAGGGCCAGGGAACCGGCGCGGACGCTGGAGATGGCCCAGGGCGCGGCGCCCCGGGTGGGGATCACCCGGGTGGCCGACCTGACCTGGCTGGACACCATCGGCATCCCGACGTACCAGGCCATCAGGCCGACGGCCCGGACGCTGGCCGTCTCCCAGGGCAAGGGCATCACCGCCGAACTGGCCAGACTGTCGGCGATGATGGAGGCGATCGAGCTCTGGCACGCCGAACAGCCCCGCCCGCCAGCCGTGATCGCCGCGCCGCGCGAGGTCGCCGGCGAGATCGACTACGACCTGGGCGAGCTGCCGCAGGCCGGCCCGAGCCTGCTGCACGAGGGCCTGCCGATGGAATGGCTCCCGGCCACCTCGCTGGCCGACGGCAAACCCGCCCTGCTGCCCAAGGAACTGGTGACCGTCACCTCCGACCGTGGTCCCGGCTGGCACGCGCCCGTCTTCGCGGTCTCCTCCAACGGCCTGGCCAGCGGCAACACCCTGGTGGAAGCGGTCCTGCACGCCCTGTACGAGGTGATCGAGCGGGACGCGGTGAGCATCGCGATGGTCAGCCGTACCAAGGGGGTCCGCGCCGATCCCGGCTCGCTCGGCTCGGCCGTCGTGGACCGGCTGTGCGAGCTGCTGGCCAGGGCCGGGGTCTGCCTGGAGGTCAGATCGACGCCATCGGCGACCGGGCTGCCCTGCTTCCTGGCGGAGATCACCTGCGACGACTACCCGATGAACTTCAGGGGGTTCGGCTGCCATCTGAGCTCGGAGATCGCGCTCACCCGGGCCGTCACCGAGGCGGCCCAGGCCCGGCTGGCCTACATCTCGGGCGCGCGGGACGACCTGCACGCCAACGCCTACGCCTCCATGGGCGAACGCCGCAGGACCCCCGCCTCCTCCGAACCGGCCGAGGCCATCCCCCGGGTGACGGCGAACGCCACCCTGGTCGACGACCTGCGTGACGTGGTCGGGCGCGCCACGTCCGCGTTCGGCAGCGCGCCCTTGTTCACCGACCTGACCAGGGACGACGTCGGGGTTCCCGTGGCCAGGGTGGTGGCGCCAGGATGCCGCCTCGCCCCGGAGGAGTTCTAGTGCAGACGGTCGTCTACACCGGTCCCACGCTCGCCCCCGCCGAGGTGCGCGAGGTGCTGCCCGGCGCGCTGACCCGCCCGCCGGTGGCCCGCGGCGACCTGCTGGGCGAACGCTGGAGCCCCGGCGACACCGCCGTGATCATCGACGGCTACTACCGCGAACGCCTGTCGGTCGGCCACAAGGAACTGCTCTGGCTGCTGGGCGAGGGGGTCGCCGTCATCGGCGGGGCCAGCATGGGCGCCCTGCGGGCGGCCGAGCTCAGCCCGTACGGGATGCGCGGCGTCGGCGTGGTCTTCGACCTGTACGCCTCGGGCGAGCTCGACGGCGACGACGAGGTCGCCATCGTGCACGGCCCCGCCGACGTGGGCTACCCGGCGAGCACGATCGCCCTGGTCAACCTCCGCTACGGCTGCCAGGAGGCGGCGCGGCGCGGCGAGATCCCCGCCGAGCTCGGCGACCGGATCGTGGCTGCCGCGAAGGAACGGCCCTTCTCCCAGCGCACCTGGCCCGAGCTGACCCAGGCACTCGGCGCACCGGACGAACGGGACGCACTGCGCACGCTGGAGCGAATGATCTCCTCCGGCGAGTGGGACCGCAAGCGGCTGGACGCCGTGGCGGCCCTGCGCGCGGTGGGCGAGGAGCGGCCGGCGACGGCGGCGGGCGGTTCCCGTTCGATGGGCACCGGCCCCGCCGAGATCCTGCGGTGGCGGAGCCGCCGGGAGTACGCCCCCGGCCGGTGGATGTCCGACCTCGACGTGCTGGACGCCGCCCGGCTGTTCTGGAGCGGCTACCCCGAGTTGCACGAGCGGGTGCTGACGGGGCTGCTGGCGGGGTTCGCGGGCGAGGGCGGCATGGAGGCGTACGTGTACGCCAGGCTCGGGGTCGAGGAGGCGGTGCCGTACCGGCTGACGGGCTGGCTGAGCGCGGCCGAGCAGGCGGAACTGCCGGTCGTGGAGCAGCTCAGGCTGGTGATGTTGCGGGTCTGGCCGCTGTGGCAGTCCTTCGACTGGCGGCCCGCCGTCCTCGACGGGCTGCGCGCGTCCGGCCGGTGGGAGGAGTGGTCTGACCTGGTCGCGCAGGCCGACGAGGCGGCGGAGCGGGCGGTCGGCCGCGTGGTGGTGCCGCCGGCGGCGTACTGCGGGAAGTTGTTCCTGCGGCACTGGGGCGGCAGCTCGGTGGAGATGGCCAGGCGCGGCTTCACCGGCCTGGAAGACCTCGGGCGGACGGTCAGGAAGTACTTCGCGCTGGACGTGCGGCGGCGATGACCTTCACCGCCGAACTCGACAGCGCCGACCCGCATGCCTACTTCCACCGCATGCGGCAGTGGGAGCCGGTGGACAGGCGCGTGGACGCCACCGGCCGGACGTTCTGGTACCTGACCAGGTACGCCGACGTGCAGCGGGCGCTGCAGGCCCCCGAGCTCGGCCGTCAGCTCGACCGGCTGCCGCCGGACCTGGCCGAGGCGCACCGGCGCTGGGAGCAGGACACGCTGCCGATGTTCCGGCGCAACGTCTTCAACCTGGATCCGCCCGACCACACCAGGCTGCGGCGGCTGCTGGCGCCCGCGTTCAGCGCGCGCGGCATGGCGGCGCTGTCCAGGCGGATCGACGAGTGCGTCGACGAGCTGGTCGGCGCGATGACCGGCGAGTGCGACCTGATCGGGGCGCTGGCGCTGCCGCTGCCCATCCTGGTCACGGCGGAGCTGATCGGCTTCCCCGCCGAGGACCGCGGCAGGCTGCGCGCCTGGAGCAACGCCATGCTGGGCGCGGACGTGCCGGCGGCGCGCCGGGCGGGGATGGAGTTCCTCGCGCACGTCAACGGCAGGATCGAGGAGCGGCGCGCCGCCCCCCGCGACGACCTGCTGTCGCGGCTGGCCGGGAGCGCCGAGCTGAGCCGCGCGGAGCTGGTCTCCAGCGTCTTCCAGATGTTGTTCGCCGGGGACGAGACGACGGTCGGCCTGATCGGCATCGCGATGCTGGAACTGCTGCGCCACCCCGCCCAGCTCGCCCGCCTGCGGGCCAGGCCCGAGCTGATCGACTCCATGATCGAGGAGGTGCTGCGGTTCAACGGCCCCGTGGGGCACTCCAGGCCGCTGTACGCGCTGTCCGACGTACGGTTCGGCGACCAGGTGATCCCGCGCGGCGACGTGGTGGTGCCGTTGTTGCTGGCGGCCAACCGCGATCCCGAGGTCTTCCCCGATCCCGACGTCTTCGACATCGGCCGCAGCCCCAACCGGCATCTCGGCCTGGGCCACGGCGCCCACTTCTGTCTCGGCGCGGCGCTGGGCAGGCTGCAGGCCAGGGCCGCGCTCGGCGCGCTCGTCGCGCGGTTCGGCGAGATCGCCCTGGCCGTCGAGCCGGAGGCGGTGGAGTGGACGCCGAGCCTGCTGGTGCGCGGCCTGCGCGCGCTGCCGCTGCGCCTGAGTATGCGGCGGGCCATGATCGGGGATGAGTAGCCTGCCTGCTCTGGTGGGCGGGGGCGGCGGCGCGTACCGTGCTGGACGCGCAGTTCGCTCACCCCGGACGGATCAGAGTGGCACACCTGCATGGATCGAGCCCCACGAGTGAGCCGCCGGTCTTGCAGGTGGTCGTGGGGGAACGTGACAAGGAGACGCGCGCCAGGCTCAGGTGCGTGCTCCACATGGGCAACGGC
>JABFVJ010000162.1 GCA_013362835.1 Nonomuraea sp.
GGCTGCGGGTGCCGCTCGCCGGGCTCGCGGCCGGGTTCGTGCTGGTCGTCGTGCTCGGGGCGAGCCTCGCCGCGCTCTCGTACGCCGCCGCGCTGACCCTGAACGAGCAGCTGTTCGCCCCGGTGATGTCCACCGCGGTGATCCCGCTGGTCCTGCTGTCGGGGTCGTTCCTGCCGATGTCGATGGCGCCCGCCTGGCTGGACGCCATCTCCCACATCAGCCCCTTCAGGTACGTCCTGGAGGCGCTGCGCGACCTGTTCGCCGGCCGCTACGCCACGGGGACGGTCGGGCTCGGCGTCGCGGTCACGGTCGTGTTCGCCGTGGTCAGCCTCACCGTGGGCACCCGCGTCTTCAACCGGGAGACCGCGTGAGCGGCCCGCCCGGTCAGGCCGCGCTCCGCGCCCGCCGGTTCAGGGCGGCGAGGATGCCCGCCGGGTCGAGCGTCCCGTAACCGTAGTCGTAGTCGAACCCCACCTCGCTGCGGTCCTCGGCGGTACGCCGCAGCAGCGCCCGCAACTGGGCCGGCGACAGCCTGGCGGCCGGCCACCGGGTGCGTACGGCGGCCACCAGCCCGGCCGCCACCGGCGTCGCCGCCGACGTGCCGGTGTCCGGCTCCCCTTCGCCGAACGCCTTCGACCCGGAGAAGTGCGTGTACGCGCACACGTCCGGCTTGCGCGCGGTCAGCCGCCCCGGCCCCTGCGAGGAGTAGCCCACCCGGGCGCCGTTGACGTCGACGCCGCCGATCGACAGCGCCTTCTGATGCGAGTTGGCCCCCGCGATGGGCCGGTTGGGGTAGGCGCACCGGCCGTCGGGGCACTCCCTGCCGCAGTTGCCCGCCGCGAACAGCACGTCCGCGCCCGCCCGGTCGAGACTGGCCACGATCAGGTTGAACGGGTGGGCCGCGTTGTCGGAGTAGTTGCCGGGATGCCCGACGGGGAAGTCCCATTCCGGCGAGAACGACCCCCACGAGTTGCTCACCACCAGCGCCCTGGACGCTTCGGGCTGCGCGTCGAGAACCGCCCGCAGGTGGGCGAAGGCGGCCACCGCGTCCGACAGCAGCCCGTCGAGCGCCGAGCCGCCCGGCCGGGCCGACAGCAGCACCGGGATGTCGATCAGGGACGCCTGCGGCGCGGCGATGAGCGCGTCGAAGGCGCACATCGTGCCGTGGTCGACCGCGAACTGGCCCGGCCTCCCCGTCACGCCCGAGGGGTTCCAGCTCCGCTCGGCGTCGAGCGTGACGCCCCTGCCGAGCTGCCTGGCCACGTGCGCGGCGTTGACGCCGGTGTCGAGCACGGCGAGCGCCACGCCCGACCCGTCGAGGCCCTCGGCGTGCAGCCCGGGGACGTTGAGCAGCCGCTCGACGTCGTGCCAGTCGCCGACCGGCGGGTCGCCGCCGCAGGTCGGCGTGGACTCGATGACCGGATCGGCGAAGACGCCGACGACGTCGGGGCGGAGCGTGGGCAGCAGCGTGACCCGGGAGGTCAGCTCGTCGTCGGAGATCGTGCCGCGGACGAGCACCGAGGCGTCCTCGGCGGCCAGCGAGAAGTCGAGGGGCTGATGGAGGGAGAGCGGATCGCCGCCGGCCGCGGGGACCGGCCTCGGCACGGCGACCGGTGTGAAGGCCATGTCGAGCTCGACGCCGGGCAGGCCGTCGGCCACGTCGGCCGTGGTGGCGGAGCGGCCGGGGTCGGCGACGGCCGCGACCAGGTCGGGGGAGGGGCGGAGCTGGATCAGGACCCGCATGAGTCACCACCGAACGGTTGAGGGGAACGAACCTCCCAACATTCCTGCATTCCCTACGCCCACGTCCAGCCCATTGCAGGGGTTGTGACCTGCAATAACACGCCAAAACCGGCGAACCGGACCAACATTCTTTCCGGGGCGTCAGACTTCCTTGTTTTCGGTCTGTTCACTACGGTGATGCAGCATGACGCTCCAGGCGCAGACGCCGGTTTCCGACGGGGAAAGACACCACTGGCTGCCGGTGCGGCCGAGGCTCGTCCTCGCCAGTGCCTTCATGCTCTTCCTCGAACTGGCGCTCATCCGGTGGACCGGCTCGAACATCGTTCATCTGAGCTATTTCACCAATTTCGTCCTGCTGGGTTCTTTTCTTGGAATCGGGCTCGGTTTCCTGCGCGTGGGGCGGTCGCGGCGGCAGCCCTATTACTCGCCGGTCGTCCTGCTCGCCCTGGTGGCGATCGTCCTGACCTTCCCGGTGACCGTCGACAGGAACACCGAGGGCGTCCTGTACTGGACGAGCCTGTCCACCGTCGGCCCGCCCGCCTGGCTCATCCTGCCGGTGATCTTCATCGCCGCGGCGGCGGTGCTCATGGGGCCCGCCGAGCTCGTCGGGCGCTGCTTCCCCGAGCTGCCGCGCCTGGAGGCCTACCGCTACGACCTCATCGGCAGCCTCACCGGCATCGCCGCGTTCACCGCGCTGTCGTTCCTGTCGGCGCCGCCGGTGTTCTGGGGGCTGGTCGTGGCCCTGTGCTACGGCCTGCTGCTCGTGCCCCGGCCCCGCTCGCTCTACCTGGGCCTGGTGACCGTTCCCTCGCTCGCGGTGGTCGGGCTGCTGCTGGCCGAGACGCTGACGGCCGGTGCCATCTGGTCGCCGTACTACAAGGTGACGTTCAAGGCGATGCAGCTGCTCGGCGTCCCGGTCACCGACATCGCCGTCAACGGGATCCCGCACCAGCAGGCCGTGCCCGCCTTCGCCCGCCTGCAGTGGGAGCGCCAGTACGGCCTGCCGTACGAGCGGGCCTCCAAGCCGCCGCGGGACGTGCTGATCGTCGGCGCGGGCAGCGGCACCGACGTGGCCATCGCCCTGTCCAAGGGCGCCCAGCACGTCGACGCCGTCGAGATCGACCCCAAGCTGCGCGAGCTCGGCGGCTCGGTGCACCCCGACAAGCCCTACGACGACCCGCGCGTCACCACCCACGTCACCGACGGCCGCGCCTTCCTGGAACGCAGCGGCGACCGCTACGACCTGATCCTGTTCGCCCTGCCCGACTCGCTCACCCTGGTGTCGGGGGCCAGCTCGCTGCGCCTGGAGAGCTACCTGTTCACCGAGGAGGCCATGCAGGCCGCCCGCGCCCACCTCAAGCCCGGCGGCACGTTCTCGATGTACAACTACTACCGCGAGAGCTGGCTGGTCGACCGCCTGGCCTCCACCATGCAGGCGGCCTTCGGCCACAAACCCTGCGTCGACGTGGTCAGCACCGCCGGGCAGCAGGCCGTCATCACCGCCGGCGTGACCGCCTCGGCCCAGCGCTGCGCGAGCGAGTGGCCGGGCGCCGCGGCGGGCACCCCCGCGCCCGCCGACGACGACCGCCCGTTCCTCTACCTCAAGGACCGGACGATCCCGCCGATCTACATCATCACCCTCGGCCTGATCCTCATCGTCAGCCTGCTCGCCGTACGCGTCGTCGCCGGCCCCTACGGGCGCATGCGGCCCTACGCCGACCTGTTCCTGCTCGGGGTGGCGTTCCTGCTGCTGGAGACCAAGAGCGTGACCGGCTTCGCGCTGCTGTTCGGCACCACGTGGGTGGTCAACGCGATCGTCTTCGCCGGAGTGCTCGTCGCGGTGCTCGCCGCCGTCGAGGTGACCCGCCGCTTCCGCGTGCCGCCCCTGCCCGTCATGTACGCCGTGCTCCTCGCCGGCCTGCTGCTCGCCTGGCTGGTGCCGAACGCGTGGCTGCTGTCGCTGCCGTTGCCCCTGCGCGCCGTGGCGGCCGTGACGGTGGCGTTCCTGCCGATCTTCGCCGCGAACGTCGTCTTCGCCAAACGATTCTCCGACACCGCCGACGCCACCACGTCCTTCGGCGCCAATCTGCTCGGCGCGATGGTCGGCGGCTGCCTGGAATACCTCGCCCTGGTGATCGGCTACAAGGGCCTGCTCATCGTCGCGGCCCTGCTCTACCTGGGGGCCCTGGCGCTGATGCCGCGAAAGACCGCGCTCGTGTGACGAATCCAATTACCTCGTGACGGTCTTCTGTAATGCCTTGACAGACGGTCAGGATGAATAGTCGTCAGCGTGGGTTGATTTGTCGCTGCGTGCGAGGTGAGCTAGAGACATCGGCCCGCGAGTCGATCGCGGAAATGGGTGAATCGTCAAAGGGAAAGAACGCTTCCCGGAAAGGCAGGTGCGCGATCGGGGGTAACGTCCGCTAAACCCACGAGAAAAGGGTGACAGTCATGGCGACACCAGGGGCGGCCAGGATCGACGTCGAACGCGTTCTGGAGCAGGAGTCGGAGCCCGTGCCCGCCGGCCGCGCGGAGCAGGTCGCCCGAGCACTCCCGGCGGGAGTGTTCTTCACACAACAGACCCCGGGGCCCGCCGGGGACGCCCGCGGGCCCGACGCCCGCTGGCGGCTCACCTCGGCCCGGCCGTACGAGGGCCACGCCGCCTCGGGGTCGGCCGCCGTCCACTACGGCGCCGGTCACGACGCCCTCGTCCGCCCCATGATCTTCGCCGACGGCTTCGGCTTCGGCCCGAGCGACCTGCCGGGCCTGTGGAGGCGGCTGAACGAGCCGTACGCGCCCCACCGCGACCGCCTGCTCGACCGGCTCCTCGCCCAGGGCATCGACGTCGTGCTGCTCGGCTTCGACGCCCGCCACACCCACATCCAGGCCAACGCCGGGGTCGCGGCCGCGTGCGTACGCCGCGCCATCCGGGAACGCCGGGGCGCCGAGCCGCTGATCGTGGGCGGCGTCGGCCTGGGCGGGCTCGTCACCCGCTACGCGCTGGCCGAGATGGAACGCCGCCGCGAGGACCACGAGACGCTGACGTACCTGTCCTACGACACGCCGCACAACGGCGCGTGGATCCCGCTCGTCCTGCAGCAGCTGGCCTACTTCGCCGAACACCTCGCCCCCGCGGGCCAGGCGGACCTGATCAGGAGTCCCGCCGCCCAGCAGCTGCTGTGGGGATGGGTCGGCGACGCGCGCTACTCCGGGCCCGTCGCGACCGCGAGCCCGCTGCGCACCGCGTTCGTCGAGGACCTGCGCGCCGCCGGCTGGTTCCCCACCAGGCCGCGCAAGCTCGGCGTCTCCAACGGCGCCGCCGACGGCACCGGCAGGAACGTCCCGCCCGACGCCCTGGCGTTCGAGTGGAACGCGCTCGGCGGGCTCGTCGGAGCGACCGTGCGCACCCAGCCCGACCGGGGGACCGGCCGGCGGGTGGGCGACATGAGGGCGCTGCCGCTCTGGGCGAGCAGGAGCCACACCAGCGACGTCGCCCCCTTCGACGGGGCGCCCGGCGGCACGCTCGCCACCTACGGCATGGTCGCCGACCAGCTCGGCGCGCCGATCGCCGGCCGGTTCAGGTCGGCGTGCTTCGTCCCGTCCGTGAGCGCCGTCGCGCTCCAGTACGACCCCGTGGACTGGACCGTGGACCTCTACACCGACATCACCGCCCTGTCACCGGAGCAGAGCGAGCTGGACGACCACCAGTGCGACTCCGACAACTCCGAACACGGCCAGGTCACCGGCACCCTCGCCGAATGGATCCTGACCCACCTGTCGAAGTAGGCGCGACCCGCCAGGGGCGCCTCTGCGGGGTCGTTCCCCGCCGAGGCGCCCCGGGGTGCGGCTTCGCGGTCCCGCGCGGCGTCAAGCGGCCTCACGGCCCGCGCGGCGGCCCTTCCCGCGCCCGTCAGCGCCTCTCAGCGCCCGTCAGCACCCGTCAGAGGCCGCAGAGTTCCGACAGGGACTTGGCGGCGGCGCGCTGGCTGTTGCGGGTCGGGGTCTGCGTCGGGGTGCCGGTCTGCGGCCTGGAGGGGGAGGTCGCCGTGGCGCTCGGGGACGCGGTGACGTTGGCGGTCTGGGCCTGCCGCGACGTGCGGTCGGAGTCGGCGATCGCCTTCCTCGTCGCGGCGCGGATCTTGACCCAGTCGGGACGGCCCGAGTAGAACTCCGGCGGCACGAACTGCAGGCTGGTGATCCTGGCGTCCTTGACCTTGAGCGCCAGGTCCGCCAGCGGCTTGACGAGGGGACGCGGGATGTTCGTCTGGGCCAGCTTCTTGGCCGCCCCGGCGATCTTGGTGAAGTTCGTCAGGATCACGCCCGGCGTGGCCTGCTGGGCGAACGCGCCGATGACGCAGCGCTGGCGGCCCATGCGGGAGAAGTCGTCGCTGTTGACGCGGGAGCGGCCGTACCACAGGGCCTGCTCGCCGCTCAGCTTGCGGTAGCCCGCCTTGATCGTGCCGGCGGTGCCGTAGTGGCCGCCCCACTTGACGTCCTGCTCGACGCGGATCTTCAGGCCGCCGATGGCGTCGACGAGGGCCGCGAAGCCGTACATGTTGATCAGGGCGTAGTAGTCGATCCTGAGGTTCAGGGTGTAGCCGATGGCGTCCATCAGGGCCCGGGGGCCCTTGTTCTTGCCGCCCATGAGCTGCGGGTTGTCGTTGGCGTACTGCCAGACCTCGTTGAGCAGGCCGCCGTTGGGCAGCTCGGCCATGTAGCCGTTCGGGAAGTGCTTGTGCAGCGGCGAGGTCGGCGGGAACCGTACGTGCTGGAGGTTGCGCGGCAGGCTGAACAGGACGGTGTTGCCGGTCCTGGTGTCCACGCTGGCCACCGTCATGCTGTCGGTGCGCACGCCGATGCGGTTGCCCGCGGCGTCACCGCCGACCAGCAGGAAGTTCACCCGGGTCTTGCCGTTCCAGGGGTCCTCGGGGTTCTTGATCGGGACCGGGTTGTCCGGGTCGGGGTGGGACTGGAAGATCGCGTTCACCGCGTCCCGGCCGGTCAGCACGGAGCTGGCCGTCAGCGCGAAGGGCGACATGACGGCCACGCACAGCACGCCGACGAGGATGCCGGTCACGATCTGGCCCTGCTGGTTCAGGCGGTTGGGGCCGAGCGTCACGTACGAGGTGACGATCACGGCGAACCAGGCCAGCGCGCACAGCGACGCGACGGTGATCACCGTGACCATCGCGCCGTCGGTGAGGAAGTTCGTCACGTTGTTCTTGTCGCGGGTCAGGCCGTAGGCCAGGGCCGCGAGCAGCAGCACCGCGTACGCGCCGACCAGGACCAGCCCGACACGGCGGCGCCCGGCCCGCAGATGCGCGGCGCCGGGCACGAGGGCGGACAGGGCGGTCCAGCCGAGGATCGAGGCGGTCGTGAGGGGCTTGGCGAAGCGCGGTGCCGTGGGGGGAGCCTTGCGCGGGCGGGGAGCACGCCGTTTGACACCTCCGGGCACGGTGTCCACCCCATCGCGCTTGCTCACACCGGCTCCTTCACACGCCTACCAGGCAAAAATGACGTTTGCCCCCACGTCGGGCACAAGATTGCCAGGATTCTAGTCCCCATACCTGGACATCAGAGACAAGTCTTCAACATGAGATGAACGCCACGTGTCTCTCAGGAGGTCGTTGAGGACGGCGCCAGCCACGTGTTGCACTGGTACGTCTTGTCCCTCTCCCACCCCTGCCGGAACCAGCGGTTGTTGTTGGCCGGCGTGCCGTGGTCGCGCGGCCAGCCGGGATAGTCGCCCACCTGCGCGTAGAACCAGAACAGCCGGCTGCGCATCGACGTCGGCACCGGGTAGGACGAGGCGACCGAGCGCATCCACATGCCGCCGAAGCAGGTGGCCTGCAGCTCCAGCTTCCTGCTCAGCGCCAGCTTGCCGCTCTTGCTGGAGGAGGCCAGGGTGGTGGACCACCAGGAGTCCATCAGGCCGGTGATGTTCTGGACGTGGTGGCCGTACTCGTGGGCCATCATGCTGATGATGCCGCCGTGCCAGGAGATGATCTGGCCGTAGCCGCGCGCGTTGCCGTTGCCCCTGGCCATGGCCGAGGTGGAGGCGTAGATCGTGTTGTTGCGCGGGCAGTAGTACGGCACCATGCTCCCGGCCGAGGGGTAGTCCCCGCACGCGCCCCTGCCGCGCCCGGACGCGATCGCGTAGCCCGGCGGGCTGAACTGGATGCCCTGCCGCTCCAGGATCGGGCCCCACGCCCGGTCCATGCACCTGCCGGTCTT